>CAZBDL010000181.1:0-6998 GCA_964490525.1 uncultured Victivallales bacterium
TCTACCTCGACACGGGCTCCCATTCCTTCATCTCCCGGGTCGATGCCCACCGCAAGACCACCGTCGGCGAAAAGGTCTCCTTGTCGCTGATGATGCAGAAGGCGCATCTCTTCGATGGCAAGACCGAGAAGCTGGTGGTTTGACGACGAGCGACGTCGCGGGGCCGCCGTCAGGATGGTCCCGCAGGTTCCTTTCCGAGACGACAACACCTCTTCGGGGTACGGTGAGCCGGGGCGTTCCCGGGGATTCCGAGCCGGCGGCGACAGTCCGCGAGTCCTGCCAGGGCAGGATTGACATGGTGCGATTCCATGACCGACAGTAGAGCCTGGATGAGAGAAGACGGTGGACGGTGCGTGCCGGGTGCCTGCGAGGTGCCCGGCACCCCCCACGCCTTGCCCCGGAGAGCCAACCCCGGGGCATGATCATTTATGGCCAAGAAGATGACAGGACGCAAGGGGGAGGGCGTGCCAAGGCGGCGCGCCTCCCGTGACGGGTCCGGTGCGGCGTCGGCAAGCGTTGCCTTCGATCCTCTGCCGGAAGTGTTGGGTGCCTTCCGCCGGGGCGAGATGGTCATTGTGACCGACGACGAGAACCGCGAGAACGAGGGCGACCTGGTGCTGGCGGCCGCGAAGGTCACGCCCGAGGCCGTCAATTTCATGGCCCGGCATGGCCGTGGCCTGATCTGCATGCCGTTGACTGAGGAGCGGGCCCGCCAGCTCGGGCTGGACTTCATGGCGCCGAGCGCCGACCCCTTCCATACGGCCTTCACGGTGAGCGTCGACGTGCGCGAGGGCACGACCACCGGCATCTCGGCGCACGATCGGGCGCGCACGGTCGCCGCCCTCATCGATCCGGCGACGCGACGTGCCGACCTCGCGGTGCCCGGGCATGTCTTCCCGTTGGTGGCGCGTCCGGGCGGCGTGCTCCAGCGGGCCGGCCACACCGAGGCCGCGGTTGACCTCGCGCGCCTCGCCGGCCTGACCCCCGCCGGCGTGATCTGCGAGATCCTCAACGATGACGGCACCATGGCCCGCCTGCCGCAGCTCGACCTCTTCCGGCGCCAGCACGGCCTGAAGTGGTGCTCGATCGCCCAGCTCATTGCCCATCGGCGGTTGCACGAAGTCCTCGTCCAGCACGAGGAGGACGTGGCCTTGCCCACCCGCCATGGCGTCTTTCGCCTCCACCTCTTCCGCTCCACCGTCGACAACGGCGAGCATCTGGCCATGGTCTGCGGGGACGTGCGCGACGGCCAGGACGTGCTGGTCCGGGTCCACAGCGAATGCCTCACCGGCGACGTCTTCCACTCCGCCCGCTGCGACTGCGGCGACCAGCTCGAGGCGGCGATGGCGGCGGTCGCCAAGGCCGGCGCCGGGGTGATCGTCTACATGCGCCAGGAGGGTCGCGGCATCGGCCTGGCCGCCAAGCTCCACGCCTACCGCCTCCAGGATCAGGGCTGCGACACCGTCGAGGCCAACGAACGGCTCGGCTTCCCCCCCGACCTGCGCGAATACGGCATCGGCGCCCAGATCCTCCTTGCCCTTGGCGTGCGCGGCATCCGCCTGCTCACCAACAACCCCCGCAAGATCATCGGCATCGACGGCTACGGCCTCGCCATCAACGGCCGCGTTCCCCTCGTCATTCCCCCGCAAGCCCACAATGAACGCTACCTGCGCACCAAGAAGCAGAAGCTCGGACACCTCCTCTGAATCCCCATCCACCATCTGTTATCCAGCATCCATCATCTACCCCGGAGGCAGCATCATGGACAAGAAGCCGCACAACGTCTACGAAGGAGGCCTGGAGGCGAAGGGGCGCAAGTTCGCGATCGCCTGCAGCCGGTTCAATGAGTTTTTCGTCGGCAAGCTCCTTGAGGGGGCGCTCGACCTGCTCGTGCGATCGGGGGCGCGGGCCGAGGACATCGACGTCGCCTGGGTGCCCGGCGCCATGGAGATCCCCCTGGCGGCGGCACGCTTCGCGGAGAGCGGCCGCTATGATGCGGTGATCGCCCTCGGCGTGGTCATCCAGGGGGCCACGCCACACGCCGGCCAGATCAACGGCGAGGTCACCAAGTGCCTGGCGCAGATCGGTCTGAGCGCTGGCATCCCGGTCATCAACGGCGTCATCTCCGCCAATGATATCGAGCAGGCGATCGAGCGCAGCGGCACCAAGGCCGGGAACCGCGGGGCGGACGCCGCCCGTACTGCGGTGGAGATGGCCAACCTCCTGCGGGCGCTGCCTGGCGGCAGGAAGAAATGAGCCGCCGCACGCCCAGCCACAGCAAGCGCCTCGGCCGCGAATTCGCCATGCAGTACCTCTATCAGCGCGAGGTGGCGGGCGAAGCGGCCGAGACCGACGACCTCGAGCACTTCTGGCAGCAGGTCGGGGATTCGGCGGTGATGCCCCCGGACAGCCGCGACCTGCGCCGCGGCCGCCGCTATGCCGAGGCCCTGATCGGCGGGGTGCGCCGCGAGCAGGAGGAGCTGGACCGGCGGATCTGCGCCCATGCCACCCCGAACTGGCCGCTCAGCCGCATGGCTGCCGTCGACCGCAACCTCATGCGCGTCGCCATTTACGAGATGCTCCATTGCCCCGAGGTGCCCCCGGTGGTCAGCATCAACGAGGCCATCGAGATCGCCAAGGAGTTCGGCGGCGAGGAGTCCGGCGCCTTCATCAACGGCATCCTGAACAGCGTCATGGCCGAGATCGGCCGCCCGGCCCGAACCCCCCTGCGCCGTCCCCCTGCGCCGACCACTGCGCCCCCCCCGGAGCCCGCGTCATGAAGGCGATGATCGACATCTTCCGCCGCGGCCTGCAGAAGACCTCGACCGCCCTTTCCCGTTCCTTGCGCTCGGTCCTCGCCGGCGAAAAGGCCTGGACCGCCGAGACCTACGAGGACTTCGAGGCCGCCCTCATCCAGGCCGACTTTGGCGTCGACGTGGCGCGGCGCCTTGCCGCCGACCTGCGCGACCGCTATTCGCGCGGCCTCATCGCCACCGGCGATGACATCCGCCGGATCGCCGCTGAGGATGTCCGCGCCATCCTCGCCCAGGATTTGCGCCCCGTGCGGTTCAATCCCGACGGCCCGACGGTCATCCTCCTCGTCGGCGTCAACGGTAGCGGCAAGACCACCACCGCCGGCAAGCTCGCCCACCAATGGCGCGCGGACGGCCGCAAGGTCATGCTCGCGGCCTGCGACACCTTCCGCGCCGCCGCGGTCGAGCAGCTCAAGCTTTGGGGCGAGCGCACCGGTTGTCCGGTCGTCGCCGGCGCGTCCGGCGCCGATCCGGCGGCCGTCGCCTTCGACGCCGTCGAGTCGGCCCTCGCCCGCAAGGTCGATGTCCTGCTCGTCGACACGGCCGGGCGCCAGCACAACCGGCGCGGCCTGATGGACGAGCTGGCGAAGGTTCACCGGGTCATTGCCCGCCGCCTGCCCGAGGCCCCGCACGAGGTCTGGCTGACGGTCGACGCTTCGGTCGGCGGCAATGCCCTCAGCCAGGCCCGCGAGTTTGCCGAGACGGCTGGCGTCACCGGCCTGGTCCTCACTAAGCTCGACGGCACCGGCAAGGGCGGCATGGCCGTCGCCATCCAGCATGAATGCCGCCTGCCCGTCCTCTTCGTCGGCTTGGGCGAGGCCCCCGACGACCTCCAGCCCTTTGCCCCCCAAGCCTTTGCCGACGCCGTCTTCGCGGAGCGTTGAACAAATGCATCTGGACATGTGTGTTTGGCGTTGTACGTTGAACATTGAATGTTGAGCGTTTCCTGGGATCAAGGAGAACATGCCATGCGGATACTGCGAGTCATGGCCTTGGTCCTGCTGGCTGCGGCGTCGGGACTGAATGCGGCGGATGTCCGCGACCTGCTCGGCGAGGGCGGCCTGTGGCAGCAG
Organism: uncultured Victivallales bacterium; assembly: GCA_964490525.1. Lineage (GTDB taxonomy): Bacteria > Verrucomicrobiota > Lentisphaeria > Victivallales > CAZBDL01 > CAZBDL01. The sequence continues at coordinate 3,887 of CAZBDL010000181.1, forward strand.
TCGGCGGACGACTTCATGCGCAGCGAAGCCGGGCGCAACTTCCGCTGGCTTTCGACCACGACACGCGACGCCGCACGCTGCCCCCCGGGCACGCCGCTGACCTGCTTCGGGCTGAAGGTCTGGGAGGCCGTGGTGCGCTTCGAGGCCGACGCGCCGAAGCGGCTCGAGGTCTCCGTCTACAACCGCGGCGACGCCGGCGACATCGCCGAGGAGGCGTTCCTCTCCCAGGTCTCGGCGATGCGCGCCGCGCTCGATGCCAAGGTCGGCGCCAAGGGGGCCGACCTGCCCGACCAGCGGGTGGCGGGCAAGGCCAAGCTCGAGCGCGCCATCTGGGTCAAGGATGCCGACCAGTTCGTCCTCACCTGGAGCAGCACCGGGCGCCGCAACGACTTCCGCGCCGAATACATCCAGCTTGAGATCACCCCGTACGACGCCAAGGCCGATCCGCGAAAGGCCCGCGGCTCCGCCGTCACCCAGGCCCGCGCCGACATGCTCACCCCCGAGGAACTGAAGGCCAAGGTCACCCGCAAGGAGGACGGCGCGGTGTACATCGCCGACGTGCCGATGGTCGACCAGGGACAGAAGGGCTACTGCGCCGTCGCCACCGCCGAGCGCATCCTGCGCCATTACGGCACCGACGTCGACCAGCATGTCATCGCCCAGCTTGCCGACTCCTCCGCCGGCATGGGCACCAATCCCGTGCAAATGATGGACATGCTCAAGAAGGCCGGCGTCAAGTTCGGCGTCAAGGTCAAGATCCTATACGGCATGGAGTGGCGCAAGCTCGTCGGCGAGTTCCGCGACTACAGCAAGTTCGCCAAGCGCGCCGGCAAGCCCGAGGTGCGCATCCCCAGCGGCGTCATCATGATCGATGCCCTTTATGCGCAACTTGATGCCGAGACCTACCGCCAGTACCGCACGGAGAAGCTCCGGCGTGACTATGAGACCTTCCAGCGCGACATCCGCAAATATGTCGACCAGGGCGTCCCGTTGGCCTGGAGTGTCCAGCTCGGCCTCTTTCCCGAGCCCGGCCTGCCCCAGGTTGGCGGTGGCCACATGCGCCTGATCATCGGCTATGACACCGCCAACAGCCAGATCGTCTACACCGATTCCTGGGGCGCGCGGCACGAATACAAGACCATGCCCATGGACCAGGCCTGGGCGATCACCTGCAGCCTCTGCGTCATGACCACCCGCAAGACCAACTGACCTGCCATGTCGACGAAGCCCGACCCCTCGGATCAGCGGTGGATGCGCCGGGCGTTGGCCTTGGCCCGACGCGGCTGGGGCACGGTCAGCCCGAATCCCATGGTCGGCGCCGTCATCGTTGCCGACGGCCAGGAGATCGGTAGCGGCTGGCATTCACGGGCTGGCGGACCCCATGCCGAGGTCGCGGCCCTCGCCGACCTCGACCGTCGCGGCCATGCCGCGTTGTTGCCGCGGGCGACGGTCCACGTCACCCTTGAGCCGTGCTCGACGACCGGCCGCACCCCCCCCTGCACGGCGGCCCTGCTGGCGCGTCGCCCGGCCCGGGTCGTGGTCGGCATGGAGGATCCCAATCCGCGTCACGCCGGCCGGGGCTTGCAGATTCTGCGCGAGGCCGGGATCGCCGTCGATGTCGGCGTCGCGGAGGCGGCTTGCCGCGAGCTGAACGCCGCCTTTCTCGCCTGGATCACAACCGGGCGGCCCTTGGTCCTGCTGAAGCTGGCGACGACGCTTGACGGCCGCATCGCCACCGCCTCCGGCCAGTCGCAGTGGATCACCGGCCCCGCGGCCCGGGCCCGTGTCCAGCGCCTGCGGCAATGGGCCGATGCCATCCTGGTCGGTGGTGAGACGGCGCGCCGCGACCGTCCCTCGCTGACCGTCCGCACCCGCGGTGTCGCCTGGCCCCAGCCACGCCGCCTGGTCGCCACCCGCCACCTCGATGCCGCCACCCTGGCGGCCATGATGCCGCCTGGCCCGCCGCCGGAACCGGTCGCGGCGGAGACCCGCAAGGAATGGCTGTCGCTGCTGAAGCGCCTTGGCGCGCAGGAGGTTGCCGCACTCCTCGTCGAAGGCGGCGGCGAGCTGGCCGCCACCCTGCTCCGGGCCGGGGTGGTCGACGAGGTGGAGCTGCATGTCGCCCCCGTCCTGCTCGGGGGGCGAGGCAGCCGTCCCGCCGTCGGCGGCCCCGATCCCGAAACCCTCGCCGAGGCCATCCCCCTGGCGGGACGCACAGTCCGCCGCCTCGGCGATGACCTGCTGATCCATGGCCGCCCCCTCCGCCCAGGCGATGGCGCTAAATGCACGTAGATATACATACGACGACATGCCAATCGCAATCGTCCGCCGATTGGTCATTCAATTGACATGCGAACGCACAATGAACTCATCGTTTCCCTTGAATGTTGAGCGTTGAACGTTGGGCGTTGAGCGTTACGAACGGGTTGAGGACCTTGACCCGGTCGTAGACGGTGCCGTGCTGCAGGTCCTCCGACCAGAGGGTGGCGCAACCAAGGGCCGCGGCACTCTCGATGATCATGGCGTCCCAGAACGAAATCTTCAGCCGGTTGGCGCGGCGGATCGCGCTGGCGACGTTGGCCGCGTTCGGCTCGTGCGTCTGCCAGCGCGATAGGTTGTTGATGACCTTCAAGGCATCGTCCATGGACAGGGGACGCGTGATTTTTCGCGTCGTCACGTTGTAGAACTCGCAAAGCACCTGGATGCTGGTGCCGCCGCAGTTCCCGCGGAAAAGCCGGTCGACAAGCTCGACGGCCATGGTGTGCTTCCTGCCCGAGGAGGAATCGGCGGAATACACATGGACGTTGCTGTCGACGAACTCACCGCTCATGGAGCTCCTCCCGCGTCCAGGTGGCCTTGCCGCGGGTGCCCATGTCCCAGCCGCGGCGCAACAGCGCCATGTGGTTACGATGGGCCTTCTCGTAGTCGCTTTCCCGGGCGACCTTGCCGCGCAGCCACTCCGCGGCCATCGCCGAGAGCGAGGTGCCCTTTTCCGCCGCCAGGATTTTCGCCTGACGGGCAAGGCCCTCGTCGATCCGGATGGTGATGTTGGTCGTGGCCATCGCCGCCTCCTTGCGTGTAAGCTTGCCTTCGTGCCTGGCCGCGGCGTGCG
>CAZBDL010000182.1:0-6996 GCA_964490525.1 uncultured Victivallales bacterium
GTCCTCACCAGCAACCTTGCGTGGGCAGAGTGGCTCCACCACACAAGACTGACCCCCTACCATAGGCCCTCCTCCTGAAGGGGTTGACGACGGAAGTCGACCGGTGTCCCTTGCGCTTGCCCGGGCAAGGCGCTAGCTTACAGACGGCGCGTAGCAGGGAGGATCGTATGAATGGCCACAGGATGGGGCAACGTCCCCGGGGCCTGGCGTTGGTCATGCTGGCCGTGGCCATCCTGGCCTTGGCCCTGACGCTGCGGGCTGCCGAGCCGCCGCCGATCCTCAGCGCCAGCGAGGTCGAGTATCCCCCATACTGTCTGGTGAATTCAGCCGGGGAGGCGGACGGCTTCTCGGTGGAGCTGCTGCGGGCGGCGCTGGCGGCGATGGGGCGCGAGGTCGTCTTCCGCCTCGGCCCATGGCATGAGGTCAAGGGCTGGCTGGAGCGGGGTGAGGTTGAGGCGCTGCCCCTGGTCGGGCGCACCCCCGAGCGCGAGGAACTCTTCGACTTCACCTTTCCCTACATGTCGCTGCATGGCGCGATTGTCGTGCGCCGGGACACGGTTGGCATCGAGACCCTGGCGGACTTGCGGGGCCGCCGGGTGGCGACGATGCGCGGCGACAACGCCGAGGAGTTCCTGCGGCGCGAGGAGCGGGGCATCGACCTCCATACCGCCGCGACCTTCGAGGAGGCCTTGCGCGAGCTGGCCGAGGGCCGTCACGACGCGGTCGTCGTCCAGCGCCTGGTCGCCCTGCGCCTGATCCGCCAGATGGGGCTGGACGGCGCCCTGCGCGTGATCAACCGCCCAATCGACGGGTTCCGCCAGGACTTCTGCTTTGCCGTCCGCGAAGGCGACGACCAGACCCTGGCGCTGCTCAACGAAGGCCTGGCGCTGGTCATGGCGGATGGCACCCACCGCCGCCTTCACGCCAAGTGGTTCTCCATCCTGGAACTGCCCACGGATCGGCCGGTCGTGGTCGGCGGCGACCACAACTATCCGCCCTACGAATACCTTGATTCACGAGGTCGCCCGGCTGGCTACAACGTGGAGCTGACCCGTGCCATCGCCCGCGAGATGGGCCTCGATGTCCGCATCCGCCTCGGATCCTGGGCCGAGATCCTCCAGGCCTTCGAGGATGGCGAGATCGATGTCCTCCAGGGCGTGTTCCATTCCCTGAAGCGCGACCTGAAGTTCGACTTCACCCAGGCGCATGCCGTGTGCCACTATGTCGCGGTCGTACGCCGTGGCGAGGGAACCCCGCCGACCTCCCTGGCCGACCTGCAAGGCAAGCGCCTTGTTGTCCAGCGCGGCGACGCCATCCATGACCTCCTCGGCGAAGGCGGCCTGGATGTCGCTCGAGTCTCCTTGGCGGACAGCCAGGAGGAGGTCTTGCGGGAGCTTGCCTCGGGGAGGCACGACTGCGCCGTGGCGGTCAGGATCAGCGCCCTGCATCTCATCAAGCGGCACGGATGGGAAAACTTGGTGATCGGAAGCCGCAACATCGCCTCGCTCGACTACTGCTATGCCGTCCGCAAGGGGGACAACGCCCTGCTGGCGGAGTTCGGCGAGGGACTGACGATGCTCAGGGACAGCGGCGAATTCCGGCGCATCCACGAGAAGTGGCTGGGGGTGCATGCGGGCGGGCCGACCAGCCTGTGGGACATCCTGCGCCTTTCCGCATCGATCCTGGTGCCGCTGCTGGTCGTCCTCCTCGGCGTCCTGCTGTGGTTGTGGTCGTTGCGCCGCCAGGTCACGCGGCGCACGGCGGAGCTGCGCCAGCAGCAGGAGTTCATCCGGGCCGTGCTCGACCACCTGCCCATGGGGGTGGCCGTGAACACGGTCGCCCCCGATGTGCGCTTTGTCTACATGAACGACCAGTTCCCTGCCGCCTACCGGACGACCCGCGAGGGGCTGGCCGATCCCGGGCGCTTCTGGGAGACGGTCTACGAGGATGGCGAGTTCCGGGCGGAGATCCGGGCGCGGGTCGAGGCCGACTGCGCCAGCGGCGATCCGCAGCGCATGCAGTGGCATGATGTCCCGATTACCCGCCAAGGGCGTGAGACGGCCTACGTCAACGCCCGCAACATTCCCCTGCCCGAGCAGGGCATGGTGATCTCGACCGCCCTCGACGTCACCGCGCGCAAACAGGCCGAGATCCGGATCGAGCACCTTAACCGGGTGCTGCGCAGCATCCGGGACATCAACCAGCTCATCGTCCGCGAGCATGACCGCCAGCGGCTCATCGACGAGGGCTGCCGCCTGCTGGTGGAGAACCGCGGCTACGTCTCGGCGCTGATCGTGCTGGTCGACGCGGATGGCAAGCCGACGCAATGGGCGGAGGCTGGCATGGGGGTCGTCGTCGAACCCGTGGCGGCCCTGCTCGCCCAAGGCACGTTGCCGCCCTGCTGCATGCGCACCCCGGCCGACGGCGGCGTGATGCGCATCCGGGACCGGCAGGAGATCTGCGGCCCCTGCCCGGTGGCCGGGCAATACGGCGGAACTGAATCCCTCGGCGTGCGCCTGGTGCGCGAGGGGATCCTCCTTGGCCATCTGGTCGTCGCGCTGAACCGGGAGGTGGCGGCCGACGAGGAGGAGCTTGGCCTGTTTGCCGAGATGGCCGGCGATCTGGCCTATGCCTTGCACACCTTGCGCAACGCGGAAATTCATGCGGCGACGGAGCAGGAGCGCGCCTCCCTCGAGGCGCAACTGGCCCAGGTCCAGAAGATGGAGTCGGTGGGACGCCTGGCCGGTGGCGTGGCCCATGACTTCAACAATGCCCTCGGCGTCATCCTCGGGTATGCCGAAATGTCCCTCCGCCAGCTTCCCCCGGACAGCCCCCTCCACGCCCCGCTGACCGCCATCCAGGCGGCGGCCCGGCATTCCGCCGACCTGACCAGCCAGCTTCTTGCCTTTGCCCGCAAGCAGACGATCGCGCCGAAGGTCATCGACCTGAACCGGACAGTCACCGACATGCTCGACATGCTCCGGCACATGGTCGGCGAGGCCATCGACTTGCAATGGTTTCCCAAGCACGGGCTGTGGCCGGTGAAGGCGGATCCCGCGCAGATCGGACAAGTCCTCGCGAACCTCGCCGCCAACGCCCGTGATGCCATCGCCGAGGTCGGCAAGATCACCATCGAGACCGACAATGTCCGCATCGACCAGGCTTATTGCGTCGCCCATGCCGACTTTGCCCCCGGCGAATACGTCATGCTCGCCTTCAGCGACGATGGCTGTGGCATGGACGCGGCGACCCTGGCGAACATCTTCGAGCCGTTTTTCACCACCAAGCCCCAGGGCCAGGGCACCGGCTTGGGGCTGGCCATGGTCTATGGCATCGTCCGCCAGAACCAGGGCTTCGTCAATGTCTACAGCGAGCCCGGCAAGGGCACGACCTTCCGCATCTACCTGCCGCGGCATGCGGCGGCGGCGGAAGCGTCGGCCACCGTCGGCAGCCCGGCTGACGTTCCCCGCGGCCAGGGCGAGACCATCCTCCTGGTCGAGGACAATGGCGCCATCCGTACCCTGGCCGCCGAAATGCTCGCCACCCTTGGCTACCGCACCCTGGCCGCCGCCACGCCCGGCGAGGCTATCGGGCTGGCCAACAGCGAAGCCAAGGCCATCGACCTGCTGATCACCGATGTGGTCATGCCCGAGATGAACGGACGCCGCCTGGCTGCCCTGCTGCTGGCGTCACGCCCTGGCATGCGCTGCCTGTACATGTCCGGCTACACGGCCAACGTGATTGCCCACCAGGGCGTCCTGGACGAGGGCATCCACTTCATCCAGAAGCCGTTCGCCATGGCCGACCTGGCCCGCGCCGTGCGCGCCGCCCTCACGGAAGGGCGACCGACCTAAGCCGTCATCGTCCCGTCTCGGCGGTTGCAGGACGGGTGCCGACGGGATATAATCCGCTCTCTGGCGCGACGTCGGGCGGCAGGCCTGCGCGTCGTGTCCAAGTCGAGACGGCTGGTAAACCCCTAGGGAAGGATCCATCCCCATGAACACCCTCTCGCTGATGCCGGTCATGGCGCTTGCCCTGACCCCCCTGTGCGCCATGCCCTTGGGCGCGGACGATGCCGCCGACCCGGCGGTGGCGGCGATCGACGCCTTCATCACCGAGCAAGGCGGCAAGATCGACCGGGCCAAGGCCAACTGGCGGCTGCAGTTGCCCAAGCCGCCCCAGGTCGCCTTCACGGCCGGCCATGAATATGTCTGGGTGCTCGAGACGAGCAAGGGCACGATTCGCATCCGGCTGATGCCGCAGGTCGCCCCGATGCACGTGACCAGCACCATCTACCTGGCCCGCCTCGGCTTCTACGACGGCCTGGTCTTCCATCGCGTCATCACCGGCTTCATGGCCCAGGGCGGCTGTCCCCTCGGCCGCGGCAACGCCGGACCTGGATACAAGTACGACGGCGAATTCGACCCGGCGGCCCGTCATGACCGCCCCGGCCTGCTCTCCATGGCCAACGCCGGCCCGGGCACCGACGGCAGCCAGTTCTTCATCACCTTCGCGGCAACGCCCTGGCTCGATGGCAAGCACACCCTCTTCGGCGAAGTCGTCGCGGGCATGGACGTGGTCAAGGCTCTGGAAGCCGCAGGTTCCGGCGGCGGCCAGCCCCGCGAGCCCCTCGCCATCGTCAAGACCACCATCGAGGTCGCCAAGGCACCGTGAGGGCGGTCCTTGCCCGCAACAGGAGTCTCGCTGAGGCAGGAATAACCAACCACGCCAACCAACAACCGGGAGGACGAGACATGAGACGGCTATTCATGACCGCGCAGGTGGTTCTTCTGGGGATGGCGTTCCTTTGCCTGCCAGCCGGAGCGCAGTCCGCAAAGGAGGAGCGTCTGTCGGCACAGGACGTTCTCGTCAAGAGCGAGGTTGAGACCGCGGTCAGCATGCTCCAGGCGATTTTCGCCAGGCACCAGCAGGGCGCCATGACCCTCGAGGAAGCGAAGACGCTTGGGGCCGACCTCCTGCGGGAACTCAAATACGGCACCGATGGCTATTTCTGGGCCGACACCACGGCGGGCGTCAACGTCGTCCTCTATGGGAAAAAAGAGGTGGAGGGCCGGAATCGCTTGCAGGACCAGGATCCTAAGGGCACATTCTACGTGAAGGAATTCCTCGCCAAGGGGAAGTCCGGCGGCGGCTATGTCGAATACTGGTTCCCAAAGAAGGGAGAAGACGCCGTGCAGCCCAAGCGCTCCTATGTGCTTCCCTTCGAGCCCTTCGGCTGGGTCGTCGGCAGCGGGTATTATCGCTGATGGCCATGTGGCGCGACGTCTCTTCGATGCAGGGCAACCTCGCCAAGGCCCGCCGTGTCGTCGAGATCGCCCGCAACGACATCGATCGGTTCTTTTCCCGTGCCTGAGCCATCTTGCCAGAGCCAGTCCCCAGGGATTGCACATCGGCTTTCCGGCGGGTATTTTCTCCCGGCACAAGAGCAGGGCGGGATGACGGGAGGCCAACGGCGATGAGGAAGGCGCAGGTCATTGCCGTGACATCCCGGGAGGGACGCCGCCTGGAGGCGGCACTTGGGTTGGCGCGGCTGGACATCGACACCGCCCCGGTGGCCTTTCGCGAGATGATCCGCCTGCTCCGGGAGGACGTCCGCGAATGCCGGTTGGACCTGAGTGACGTCGCCGCCTTCACCCCCCCGGGCCTCAGCCTGTTTCCCGCCCTGCGCGAGCATGCGGTGCAGCACGGCATCGACCTGGCCTGGGAGAACGCCAGCCCCGAGCTGGAGCTTGCCCTGAAGCGCCAGGAAGGCCTGCGCAACGCCCCGCGTCACCACCACCACTCCCTGTTCGATGTCACCGCCTCCCTGGGCTATCTCGGCGGCCTGAGCTTGGATTACGGACGCCTGACCCGCGAGACGGTCTCCTTCATCGGCGAGCTGGCCGCCGCCCTCTGGCAGGCCATCATCGCCCCCCACCGGATCCGCTGGCGCGAGACCTTCTACTACATGGACATGTGCGGCAGCGACGCCCTGCCCATTTCGACCGTCATCTGCTATCTCATGGGCCTGATCCTCGGCATCCAGGGCGCGCTGCAGCTGCAGCAGTACGGAGCGGACATCTTCCTCGCGGATGGCGTCGGCCTCTCCATCGTCAAGGAGCTCGGGCCGCTGATGGTGGCGATGATCTGCACGGGGCGGGCGGGCTCGGCCTTCGCCGCCGAGATCGGCACCATGAAGGTGGGCGACGAGATCGACGCGCTCACCACCATGGGCCTGGTCCCCAGCCGCTTCCTGGTGATCCCCAAGCTGCTGGCCATGGTCATCGTCATGCCCCTGCTGACCGTTTTCGGCAATGTCGTCGGCATCTTCGGCGGCATGAGCGTGGCCTACTTCAAGCTTGACATCCCGGTCTTCAGCTACATCCACCGCACGCTGCACGCGGTCAGCGCCGCCAACCTCGGCGAGAGCCTGACCAAGAGCGTCGTCTTCGCGGTGATCATTGCGCTCACCGGTTGCCTGCGGGGCTTCCAGGCGGACCGCGATGCCCAGGGCGTGGGCCGGGCCGCCACCTCCGCCGTCGTCGTCGCCATTTTCCTGGTGGTGGTCGCCGACGCCGCCATCACCTTCCTCTTCAACGAGCTGGTCTACCGATGAGCGCCATGGTGCCGCCAAGCCCCGTACCCGCCGTGGAGGCGCATGGTTTGGTCGTCGGCTATGGCGACACGGTTGTCCTGCGCGACATCGACTTCACCGTCATGCCTGGCGAGATCTTCGTGATCCTTGGCGGATCGGGCTGCGGCAAGACCACCCTGCTGAAGCACCTGATCGGCCTCCAGCGGCCGATGGCCGGCGACATCCTGGTCCATGGCCATAGCATCGTCGACGCGGAGGGCGAGGCCAAGCGCGCGCTGATGCGCCGCTGTGGCGTGCTCTACCAGTCCGGGGCCCTGTTCGGCTCGCTCACCGTTGAGGAAAATGTCGCCTTGCCGCTCTGCGAGTACACCCGGTTGCCAGCCGAACTGGTCCAGGCGATC
>CAZBDL010000183.1:0-877 GCA_964490525.1 uncultured Victivallales bacterium
TCATCTGCGAAAATTCTTCCGTGGACTCAGATAATAATTTAATGAGTATTTTTAACCCGGCGGCGGCGGCGATGTCGGCGGGAGAGGCGCAGCAGGAAGGGGCGTCCAGGGCTGGCGCGGCGGAAGCTTTCTTCATGTTCTCCTCCTGGTCGGGCAGGGGCTTGGGCTTGAGCGCACGGAAGGCGGCGCGGCGGCGGGTCCGGGCGCTGATGCGGCCGCCGGGGGCCTTGCCGGTGACGCCTCCGATGATGGCCGCGGCGGCGACGCCGGCCTTGCGAAGTTCGCGCAGATAGGTGGTGGCGGCCTTTTCGGGCAGGCAGATGAGCAGGCCGCCGGAGGTCTCCGGGCAGAACAGGATGTTCTCCTGGGCGGGGGCCAAGGCGGCGAAGTCCAGCATGTCGGCGGACACCGCCTCGCGATTGCGCTCGACGGCACCAGGCAGGATGTCCTGGCGGGCCAGTTCGGCGACGCCCGGGAAGAGGGGGATGGCGTCGAAATCGAGTTCGACGGCGACGGCGCTGTTGGCGACGATCTCGGCGAGGTGGCCGACGAGGCTGAAGCCGGTGACGTCGGTGACGGCATGGGGCCGGTGGCGGCGCATGCGTTCGGCGGCGGGGCGGTTGAGGGTGGCCATGGAGGCGGCGATGGCGGCGGACTGTTCGGGCGTGGCGCGACCGATCTGCGCGGCGAAGGCGACGATGCCGACGCCGAGGGGCTTGGTCAGGATGAGGACGTCGCCGGGGCGCGCCCCGGCATTCCGGCACCAGGTGCCGCGCGGGGCGGTGCCGACCACCGCAAAGCCGCACTTTATCTCGGCGTCGTTGATGCTGTGTCCACCGATGACCGCAATGCCGGCCTCGCGCATCGTCTCGATGCC
>CAZBDL010000183.1:980-6993 GCA_964490525.1 uncultured Victivallales bacterium
GCGCATCGTCTCGCCGGGCAGCTCGTGGATGGGAAAGCCAATGATGGAGAGGGCGGTCAGGGGCGTGCCGCCCATCGCATAGATGTCGCTGACCGAGTTGGCGGCCGCGATCTGGCCGAACGTGAAGGGATCGTCGACCGACGGGGCGAAGACGTCCACCGTCAGGATCAGGTCCTGGCCTTCGCGTTCACCCAGATGGATCACGCCGGCATCGTCGCCGGCGGCGCTGCCGACGAGCACGCGGGGGTCGTCGAACTGGGGCAGGCCGGACAGGATGTCATGGAGATCCTTCTTGCCGATCTTCGAGGCGCAGCCGGGACTGCGCACGTGCTCGGTCAGGCGGATCTGGCCGGACGGCGGCGGCGGCAGGCGCTCGCCGGCGCATTCGCAGACCTGGCGCTCGCGGAAGAGCGGGCACGGGCAGGGCTTGCGCGGGTCGCAGACGCAATGGCCCAGCGCCTGCGAGCGGCCCATGATGCGGCGGCGACGGTCGCGTTGTTCAGGCGACAGCATGATCCCCTTCAGCACGCCTTCACGGCGGCGGACGGCGCTCAGGACTCCAGGTGGCTACGGGGGCGGCCGCCGATCGGATGGACATTGAAGCCGAGCGCAAACAGGGCCTCGTGGTCCAGGCAGTTGCGCCCGTCGAACAGGAAGGCGGGCTTCTCCATGGCCATGAGGATGCGCGCATAGTCGAGGTCGCGGAACTGGCGCCAGTCGGTGAGCACGGCGATGGCATGGGCGCCGGCGGCCGCCGCGTAGGGATCGTCGCAGAACTCGACCCGGCCGGCGGCCCCGGCCAGCTCCAGCCGGGCATTGTCCAGGGCTTCGGGATCGTGGATCGCCAGTTCGGCGCGCTCCGCCAGGAGCATCCGGGCGACATGGATCGCGGGCGACTCGCGCGTATCCCCGGTGTCCGCCTTGAAGGCGAACCCGAACAGGGCGATGCGCTTGCCGGCGACGGTGTTGAAGAGAGTCTGGACGAGGCGCTGGACAAAGCGGCGCTCCTGGTACTCGTTCATGCGCACAACCTGCTCCCAGTAGTCGGCGACCTCGGGAAGGTGGTAGTGGCGGCACAGGTAGACCAGGTTGAGGATGTCCTTCTTGAAGCAGGAGCCGCCGAAGCCCACCCCGGCGCGCAGGAACTTTGGCCCGATCCGGCTGTCCATGCCGACGGCCCGGGCGACCTCGTTGACGTCCGCGTCGGTCTTCTCGCAGAGCGCCGAGATGCCGTTGACCGAGGAGATGCGCTGGGCAAGCATGGCGTTGGCGACCAGCTTGGACAGCTCGCTGCTCCAGACGTTGGTGGTCAGGATCCGCTCGCGCGGGATCCAGTGGGCGTAAATATCGACGACGCGGGCCAGGGCGGCCTGTCCGGAGGGCGTCGCCATCGCCCCGACCAGCACCCGGTCGGGGGCCTCGAGGTCGGCGACCGCCGTGCCCTCGGCCATGAACTCGGGATTGGAGAGCACCTCGAAGTGCAGGCCCTTGGGGTTGGCGTGGAGGATGCGCTGCATGGCCTCGGCGGTGCGTACCGGCAGGGTGCTCTTCTCGATGACGATCTTGTCGCGATCCGAGTGCTCGAGGATAGCCCGGGCGGTCTTTTCCCAATACTGCAGGTCGGCGGCGTATCCCGCGCCCTCGCCGAAGGTCTTGGTCGGGGTATTGACACTGACGAAGATGATGTCCGCCGCACGGATGCCCGCCGCCACATCGTCCGAGAAAAACAGGTTCCGTCCCCGGCAACGGCGCACCACCGCATCGAGTCCCGGCTCAAAGATCGGCAGGACGTCCGAGTTCCAGGCCGCGATGCGCGCCGGATTGGCGTCGACAACCTCGATCCGGTATTCGGGGCAGCGGTCGGCGATCACGGCCATGGTCGGGCCGCCGACGTAGCCGGCCCCGATGCACAGCAGCCTCTTGCCTTGGAAGGCATCCTTCTTTGCGGTCATGGCGTCTCTCGTTGGGCGTTGCGGGGGGAATGGGGAACCGAGCGGTGAAATCCAGCCAAGCGAAACGGTGCGGCATCCCATCGGAAGGTCAAGGAGAGGAGAGGCGACAATGGCTCAGTCGCCATAGACGACGGTCGTCATCTCCTGATAGGTGAAGAAGAAGATGTTCCGGTATTCATAGTCGACATGATGGACTCGGGTGATGCCCGCGCTCGCGGCCGCCGTCCTGACGCTCATGTCTCCCTTGGCCAGCAATCCGTAGGCATAGCACCGGACCGTCGCCCGACCGACCTTGGAGCCAAAGGTCAAGTCCTTCAGGTTGGTGTTCAAGGGGGCCTTCCAGTCGGCGGCGATGGGCGATTGCATCGGCTTGACGGGCGCCGTGCCGATGCAGGCCGCCAACATGCAGGCCATGGAGCACAACAGGAGGAACCCGCCGCGGATCATCGTCTTCATCTTGCATCTCCTTGTGGGGCATCTGCTGGCCAGGAATAAGGTCGATCCGCCGCATGGTCCTCAGCGCAGCTTCCCGGCGACGGCGGCGAGGCGCTGGCCGAGATCGGCCATGTTGCCCATGCCCTCGGCATCGTTCGCGACCTCGCCCTTTTCGCGGCCGACGCCGAGGTTCCAGTAGGAGGAGCCGACGACGACCATGCCGTTGATCAGGAAGAAGTGGTTGATCGTGTCGAAGGCGTGGATGGCGCCGGCGCGGCGGACGGCGATGACGGCGGCGCCAAGCTTGCCGGCGAGGAGGCTGCCGTTGCCCCGGGCGACAAAGCCGATGCGGTCGATGAGCGCCTTGGTCTCGGCGGTGACGTCCGCGAAATAGGTGGGCGAGCCGATCAGGATGATGTCCGCCGCCAGTGCCTTTTCGAGGTGGCGGTTCATGTCGTCGGTGGTGATGGCGCAGCGGGGGGGGCCGGGCTCGCGGCACTTCATGCAGGCGATGCAGCCGCGCAACGGCGTGCCGCCGACCGGCACCAGCTCGGTCTGGATCCCCACCTTCTCCAGCTCGGCCAGGACCGCGCGGAGCAGCAGCTCCGTGTTGCCGCCCTTGCGCGGGCTGCCATTGAATGCGACCGCCTTGAGCATTGGCCCCTCTCCTGGAACGGGTGACATGATGGCGGGCAATGTACCGGGAGCGGGGAGGTTCGTCAAGCCCCGGCAACGGCCGATCAGGGTTCCGGGGGCCGGGCGACGATCTCCTTGAGGAAGGCCAGGAGGGGGTCACGGAGGTCGGGGCGCTTGAGGCCCAGCTCGAGGTTGGTCTTGATGAAGTCGAGCTTGTTGCCGAGATCGTAGCGCTTGCCGCGGTAGCGCAGCCCGTACATGGCGCGGCTGCGGAGCATCCGGCGCATGGCATCGGTGATCTGGATCTCGCCGTTCTTCCCGGGGTGCGTCCGGGCGATGTGGTCGAAGATCTCGGCGGTGAAGACATAGCGTCCGGAGACGGCCAGGTCGGAGGGAGCCTCCTCCGGGGCGGGCTTCTCGATGAAGTCGCGGACGAGATAGACCTCCTCGCCGTCGGCGCCGATGCGCGCGCCGTCCATGATCCCATAGCGATGGACCTTTTCGCGCGGCACCCGCTCGAGGGCGACGACCGGCTCGCGGTAGCGCTCGAAGACGCGCAGGAGCTGGGCGGTCGCGGGTTCGGGGGCGTCGATGACGTTGTCGCCGAGGAGCACCGCGAAGGGCTCGTTGCCGACATGCTCGCGGGCATAGGCGATGGCGTCGCCGAGGCCATTGAGCTGCTTCTGCCAGACGAAGTGGATGTTGGCCAGCTCGCTGATCCGGCGCAGGGCGGTGGCCTCCTCCTCACGGCCCTTCGCCACCAGCTCGTGCTCCAGCTCGGGATGCCGGTCGAAGTGCTCCTCGATCGCCCGCTTGCCGCGGCCGATGATCATCAGGATGTCGGTGATCCCGGAGGCCACCGCCTCCTCGACCACATACTGGATGGTCGGGGTGTCGACGACCGGAAGCATCTCCTTCGGCTGCGACTTCGTCGCTGGCAGGAAACGGGTGCCGAAGCCGGCGGCGGGGATGACGGCCTTGCGGACCACGGGAAGCCTCCTTGGCCTGGAATTCTGGTTACTCGTCCGGTCCGGCGAGCTCGGGGCGGATGACCTTGACCTTCATGGAGGCGAGGTGGCGCTTGAGCTCGGCGAACATGGCCTCGTCGGCGACGGTGCCGACGATGGCGCCGCCGGAGCCGGTGAACTTGGCGGAGGCACCGACGGCACGGGCAGCTTCGACCATGCGGAGATTGCCGTCGCTGATCGTGCAGACCTCGCGGCGGCGGTCGAAGTTGGCGTCGAGTAACGGGCCCAGCTCATGGCCATGCCCGGCGACCAGCAGCGCCCGCGCCCGGTCGGTCAGCTCGGCCCAGAAGCGGATGGCGGCGAGCACGGCCGGATCGCCCTGGCGATGGCGGCTGCGCAGGTCGGAGTGGACGGTGCCCGAATCCTCGGCCAGGGCCGTGCGGTAGGCTAGGTAGAGCGGAGGCAGGGCGGCCGCGTCGAGATGCTCGTAGCGGCCGTAGCCGCGGCTCTCCATGAGCGCCCGGTCAAAGTCCATGTAGACCAGTCCCTGATAGGTCTGGGCGACGCGGTCCTGCAGCCCTGCCGCAATACCCAGCTCCGCCATTTCCACCGCGAGGATCAGGTTCGGCAGGATCTCGCGGGGAATCGACACCCCGTAGAAGGCCATCAGGGCCCGGAAGCAGGCGGTGATGATTGCGCTCGACCCCGCCAGGCCGACCTGGTGCGGGATGTCCGACGAATAGCGCAACGTGAAGTTGCGCCGGTGCAGGCGGATACCCTCCTGACGACAATGCCGGTGGAACATCCGCGCCGCCGCCTTGAGCAGACGGATGCCGCCGTAGTAGCCGTAGAGCGCCACATCCTCGGCCAAGGCATCCAACGAACGGAACACCGAATGGTCGCGAGTGTTCGGGAGGATCTCCAGCTCCGGGCTCTCGTACAGCGTCACCCGCGCCGAGAAGTTGCGGAAGGTGAACGCAATCGTCCGCCCGAAATAGCCGTCGGAGGGATTGCCGACCAATCCCGCCCGCGGATATGCCCTGGTGGTGATCATCATGCCCGTGACCGCCCCGCTTGGCCTGCGATGGCACTGCGCATCGCCTGTTCCCGGCCGCGGCTCGCCGTCGGGGCGGGCGTGGCAAGGCAGGCTTGCCGTCTACTCGGGCTCGCCCGGCTCCAGCTTGATGAGCCCCTCGGCAATCTCCAGCAGGGCGATGTCGAGCAGGTTCTGGTCGTCGCACCGGACCATCGGGCGGGAGCCGCCACGGGCCAGCTGGCGGGTCCGCTTGGCGGTGGCGATCACCAGCAGGCGCGGATCCGGAATGACCTTCTTGGCACGCTCGAGATAACTTTCCTTCATGGTCTCGCTCCTTCCAAAGGGCGTTTCTCAGTAGTCGATGATGTCGCGATGGCGGTCGATCGTCGTGTAGTCGTTGCTCATGACTACCGCGCAATGCCGTTCAAATTCGGGGATGGCGTCGTGGACGAACTTCTCGGCGAGGACGGCGCGGCGCTCGGGCTCCTTGAGGCCGTCGCGGAGGAGGAGGAGGCTGACGAAGACGAGAGTCTCCATCTCGACCAGATGCCGGGCGACGAGGTCGTGATACTTGCTGTCGCGCTTGTCGGCGACGAAGCGGACGGCCTCCTGAAGGCGCTTGCGCATCGTGGCAACCTCACGGTTCATGCGCTCGAGGACACCCTCGTAGGGCAGCTTGGCATAGGCGTCCATCACCGGGTCGAGCGTGCGCAGCATGACGCCGCCGATGGCGGCGACAACCTGGAGCTGGGTGGTGCCCTCGTAGATGTTGGTGATGCGGGCGTCGCGGTAGAAGCGCTCGGCGTTGAAGTCGCGCATGTAGCCGGTGCCGCCGTGGATCTGGATGCCGTCGTAGGCGACCTGGTTGGCGATCTCGGTCGAGTAGGCCTTGCTCATCGGGGTGAGGACGGCGGCCAGGCGGGAGTAGCGAGCTAAAATATTTGAAGCTGAATATTTGAAAGAACTCAGCGTACAACAAACCATGT
>CAZBDL010000184.1:0-6991 GCA_964490525.1 uncultured Victivallales bacterium
AAGGCACGGAATGCGGAGCTTGCCACGCCTGGGCGTGGTGAGGGAATCGTCCTCGGTCCTCGGTCCTCGGTCCTCGGTCCTCGGTCAGCGGTCAGCGGTCAGGGGGCAGGGGGCAGGGGGCAGCTTGCCACGCCGTGGGCGTGGTGCGGAGCGGGGAGGGGGCTCCTACACTGGGGCATAATCCCGGGGCTCGTGGCCGGGGGGCCGCCCCCGGCTCGTCCCGGCAGCGGGACGCTGCCGGTCACGTCCGTTTGGTCTGCTTGGTCCGTTTGGTCTGTTCCCCCTCCCCTCCAAATATAGCGGTGCAGTCGCATGGGGTTTGTTTTTTGGGAGACAGAGGTTCGCCCGCAGCCTGCTCTGAGCTTCCCCGCGCAGCGGGGCGTATTCGCGCCATTCGCGTGTTTCGTCGTTGTTCTTGCGCTTCTTGTGCTTTTTTGCGGCTAGCTCTTTGTGCTCTTCGTGTTCTTCGTGGTGGATTTTTCTGGGTCTTTGCCCTGATGCCTCAGCGGAAGGTGTCGGGCGACGATGGCTCGACCCGGAAATGGAAGTCGACCTTGCGGTCGCCGATGCTCAGGCTGAGGATGGTGTTCAGACGGGTCAGCAGCAGGGCGTAGGGGATCTTCACGGTGCCGCCGGGGACGGTCACGCCGACCGTGCAGTCACCTAGGATGCTCTCCGCCTCGCGGATTGCCAGGATCATGTCGCGCAGCTTGCGCAGCTTGCTGCGCAGGGCCTCGTCGAACCGGTAGGCCCGTCGGCAGTCCGGGCATGCCAGTTCGAAATCGGCCTCGGCCGCGTCCATGAGATTGAATTGAAGCAGTCGTCCGCAGTCCGCCTCGATGCAGTCGAAGTCGACGTCCGCCTTGATCTTCTGCCGCAGGTCGGCACCGTTTTCCTGAGGTTCGCTCATGATCGCATGGCTCCTGCTGTATGGACTTGTCCCGCAGTGCGGGATGATAGGGAATGGCGCTGCTGCGGGATTCGCGTTCAGGCAAGACTGGTATGGGCGTGCTGTCCATTGTCGAACCTGGCCCAGGCCGGGCCCGTCGCCAGAGGTCAACAGGGAGAGGAAGTGGCGGAGAGGGGGGGATTTGAACCCCCGGTACGGGTTGACCCCGTACGACGGTTTAGCAAACCGTTGCTTTCGACCACTCAGCCACCTCTCCGCGAGGGCAGGATTTCCGGTCGGGCCGATACCATACCGTCTCCCGGGGATTGTGCAAGCCACCCCGGCGCAGCCCGGTGCCCAAGGGGAGCGGGCTCCTGGCGAGGCTTCGCTTCGTGCGCATCATCGTTTTTTGCGCCATTTGCGCGTCTTTGCGGCAAATTCTTCGTGCTCTTCATGGTGGAATTGAATTCGCCAATGCGGAGATTGGCGTTCCCGGCGGGGGAGACAGAGGTTCGCCTGTAGCTGCGGGCTCCTACGTTGAAAACAGGGGATGCGTTTCCGGGGTGTCGCGGATCCAGGCATGGATGTCGACGAGGATGTCGCGGACGCTACGGGTCGGCTGCCAGCCGCAATGGGTGCGGATGCGGGCGATGTCGGAAAGATAGACGGGAATGTCCGCGTAGCGGGTTTCCGGTTCAGGGGCGATCGGCACCGTGTTGCCGGTGATCTCCTGGCACCGGTCGGTCAACTCGCGGAGGGAGGCGCTGACGTCGCGTCCGCCGCCGACATTGAACACGCCCTGTGCGAAGTTTGCGGGATCGCGGAACTGATGCCGCACCAGGGCCGCCAGGTCGTCGATGTGCAGCAGGTCGCGCACTTGCTTGCCAGACCCGCCGAAGCCAATGTACTTCAGGGGCTTGCGGAAATAATGGGCGGCCAGCCAGAAGGTGGCGATGCCCTGGTCGGCCTTGCCGAACTGCCATGGTCCGGCCAGCACGCCGCAGCGGTCAATGACGACCGGCAGGCCAAAGGCGTGCCGGTACTCCCCGAGCATGACCTCCGCCGCATATTTGGTGCCACCGTATAGCGAACGGGCCCCGTCCATCGGCAAGGACTCGGACACGCCGTCCGGGCCCAGTCCCGGCACGCCCTGGCCGTTTGTCAGCTCGAACCGGGTCGGCGTCTCGCGAAGATCGCAGTTCACCAGCGGTTCCAGGGGGTAGACCCGGCTGGTCGAGAGGAAGATCATCGGGGCATCATGCCGACGGCATACCTCGGCACAATTGATCGCCCCCTGCAGGTTCGTGCCGATGAGGTAGTCGGTGTCGCCGTCCTTCCCCGCCAGCACCGACGGCTCGGCCGAGCACTCCACCAGGAAGTCGACCTTGCCGACCGAAGCCAAGTCCTGCGGATTACGCACATCGCCACGAATGAAGCGTACCCCGCCACGCTTCAGTCGCGGCAGGTTCAGTTCCGCCCCGTGCCGGTGCAGGTTGTCGAAGGCGACAATCTCGGCTCCGGGCGCTTCGTCACGCAAGGCCATGGCCAAATGCGATCCGACAAATCCCGCCCCGCCCGTGATCAGAATGCGATGTGTCATGGGAAAAATCCTAAATCCTAAAGCCTAAATCCTAAATTCTAAATTCAAAATCCTAAATCCCGCCAAGGCGGGACAAGTCCGAAATAGAATGTCCGGGTGAATATTGAAGATTGTAAATTGAAGATTTCTTTTCCCTTTGAACGTTGGGCGTTGAATGTTGGGCGTTGAATGTTGCGCCCCCTCCCCCGTATGCCAGTTTCGCCGAAACTGGCCCGGCCCCGGACGGCGGCGACGCCATCCCTGCCGCCAGAAGAAGAGTCCGCTCCGCCAGCTGGCGGACGGGCTCCTACATTGGCACCGGGCTGCGCCGGTGCGGGGGGAGATGACTCCCGACTTTCGACGCCCGATCACTGATCGCTGAATGCTGAATACCGAATACTGATTACCGAATACTGATTACCGATTACTGATTACCGCTCCCCGTTTACTTTTCCCTTTCCCCACTCCACATTTCCCCTGCCCCCTGCCCACTAATCACCAATCACCGATCACCGATCATCGATCACCGATCACCCTGCCCCATGCCCCATGCCCCATGCCCCATGCCCCATGCCCCATGCTATTGGGTTCGCCGGTAGTCGCCGCCGGTTAGCCATTTCTCGAGCAGGCAATAGAAGATGATGAAGAAGTAGCGGGAGCCCATCTCGCGGATCTTCAGCTTGGACACCCCGGTCTTGCGGTTGTGCCAGGAAATGGGCATGGTCTCGTAGCGGTAGCCACGGATGATCGCCTTCAGGGGCAGCTCAACGGAAAGGTTGAAGTGGGGAGCAATGAAGGGACGGCAGCCGTCGATCACCTCGCGGCGGTAGATCTTGAAGGCGTTGGTCGTGTCGTTCAGGCCATGACGGAAGAGGATGCGGATGACCAGGTTGCCCCAGCGGTTGAGGATCAGTTTGTGGATGGGGTAGTCGACGACCTTGCCGCCCTTGATGAAGCGCGAGCCGAAGACGCATTCGGCGCCCGCCTCAATGCGGCGGAAATATTCGGCGAGCTCCGTGGGCGAGTCGCTGGCGTCGGCCATGAATAGCGCCACGGCATCGCCGGTATATGCGTCCAACCCGGTGCGCACCGCCATGCCAAAGCCGGGTGCCGCCTCGTTCCGCAACCAGCGGACGCAGGGATGGTCGGCCGCGAACTTCGCGAGGATCGCCTCGGTGCCGTCCGTGCAGTGGTCCGCCACGACGACGATCTCAAAGTCGGCAATGCCCTCGCGCCCAAGGGTTTCAACCAGGGTGTCGAGGGTGCCTTCCATGCACCCCTCCTCGTTGTGCGCCGGAATGACCACGGAAAATTTCATGGGCAGGCCTTGTCGTTGACACCAAGGAGAATACTGCGAAAAGTGAAATTTGAACAGAAGGAAACGAAGATAACGAAGGGCGGCATCGTGCTATTGCCATTACGAATGACGTTTTGCACCAATATTTGCCATTGTCAATGGCATTTACGGATAAGCCCTTATTCCCGTTGGTCTTCCCCGCGACCCGAACCTCGCAACGCCATCCCGGCGAGGCCCATGGCGGCCATGGGTTGAGGCGGGTCAATCCTGGCAACGGGTGCCGGGGCGGACGGGGGCGGCGGTTGCCATGCCGTAGAGATTTTGTCCGAAGGGGGGCGGGCAGATGGTTTCGAGGCGATTTTGGATCGGCAGGACGATGCGGTCAAAGATGCGGATTTGCGTGGCCTTCTGGCTGGTGATGCCCAGGATGCGGTTGTTGAGGAACCAGCCGAAAAAGCCGGCCACATTGCAGTAGCGGAGTTGTTGCGGGACAAGGCCGACGCCGCGCAACGTGTCGGCCAGCTCCCTGCGCCGATAGCGTCGGTGGTGCTTCAGGACCCGGTCCATGCTGCCGTAGAGGATGGGGCAGGCGGGGACGAACAGGAACATCCGCCCCTCGTCCTTGAGCAGCTCGCGGCAGGCGCGGAGGGCGCCTACGTCATCGGCGATGTGCTCCAGGACATTGAAGTGGAAGATGAAGTCGTATTTATTTCCGGCTGGCATGGTGGCGGGGAAATCCCCGGTCAGCACTTCCCAGGGGAAGGGCGCGTCGGCCAGCAGGTGCTGCAGGTGCGCGCTGCAGACGGGATCGGCCTCCACGGCGTCGTAGGAGCGGATGGCGGGAACGGCTCGCGCCAGGGCTGTCAGGTTGCCGATGCCGGCACCGATCTCTAGGACATCGCCCGTCAAGCTGGGGGCGATCAGGCCGAAGAGCCAACGGCGGTAGTTGGTGGCTGCCGTCATCAGGCGCTGGTCGGCGGAGATGAAATGTTCTTCAGCCATGCTTGCGCCTCGGTAAGAGCAGGGGCAGGCCGGAGCCGGCCACCAGGCAGATCAGCGGCAAGGCCGGCAGGTGATAGCGCGGCATGGCCACCGGTCCCGGCACGAACAGGTAGAACTCGATAAACAGCAGGAGGCACAGCAACATGAACCAGTCGCGATTGCGCGCATAGAGCAGACTGCGCCACGCGAAAAAGGCATAGAGGACAGCATAGGCGAACAGCAGGGGCGCGGTCAGGACGAGGGCCCGATAGTTCCCGGCAAAGTAGTGGCGCACCGCGGGCAGGAGGCCGTCGCGGTTCAGGATGTCCCAGGTGCCGCGTCCCGAGGTAGAGACGCCCAGGTTCTCCAGGAAGCTGGGGACTTCCGGAAGCAGCGTGTAGACGCGGAAATGAAGCAGGAAGTAGCGGACGGGATGCTCCCGGACGAGGGCGAAGAAGCGCTGTTCCTGGTAGCGGATGCGGCTGTCCGGCGTGGGATAGTGTTCCGGATGACGGGCAAATTCGTCCGCCACCTCGGCGCGCAGGCGTTGGCGAATGGCTTCGCCCGGCTCGCCCGTGATCCGGCTGAGCAGGGCGGCGCCGTTGTGATAGAGGACCTCTCCGGAGATCGCGTCCAGCCGCCACCCCGCCTGATGCAGCCGGTTGCGCAGCATCCACGGGAAGAGGATGCCGAAGAAGATGATGCCGGACATCACGGCATAGGCGATCCGTTGCTTCCAGGGCAGCGCGCGCATGGCCAGGATGGCGACCATGCCGGGGAGGATCCAGAACTGGTTGAGGGGGCGCACCAGCGCGCCCAGCGCCGCCACCGCCATGAAGCACAACAGGTAGAAGGCGATATGGCTGCGCCAAAAGCGCAGGAAGAAGTAGAGCTGAATCGCCACCAGGAAGCTGAACAGACTGTCCGACAGGAACATCGGCGCCAGGGCAATGGCAGTCAAGTTGACGGCGAACAGGATTCCTCCCCAGAGGCCAACACGTCCTCCTCCTAGGTATTTCCCGGACAGGTAAATGGGGATGACTGTTAGGCCGCCGAGCGTGGCCGAGGCCAAGGCGCATACGGCCAGGCTCCCTCCGCCAAGCCAAAGCCAAAGGGCGAGCCAGGCCGCATAGCCCGGAGGGCGGATCAAGGCGGGCTCCCCCGACCCTGGGCGGGTGTTGTAGGCGCCATCCGCCAGTAGCGCCATCGCCGGGCCAAGGTACGTGGCGGAGTCGGGACGGGTCAGGCGGGTTTCCGGATTGGCGGCGCCCGGCAGGGCATAGAGCAGGCGCATCAGCACCGCCAGCATGGTCACCGCGAGCAGGCCGCGTCGGACACGGTTTCTGGCGGCGATCCGTGCCGTCCCGTCCGGAAGTCGGCGGACGGCATCGCGTTCGTGGCGCAGTGGCCTGAGCCGCCACGTCAGCGCGGTCCACAATCCGGCCACCCCATCGGTCCAGCGGATCTTCTTGCCGTCGGCCTTGCGCCGCGGCTGGTAGTGGATTGGGACCTCGTGAATCTCGTAGCCCAGGCGCAGCAGCTTGGCGGTGACCTCGGGCTCCCAATCGAACGCGTTGCCGGAGAAGCCGACGGCCCGGATCAGGGGGCCGTCGAAGGTCTTGTAGCAGGTCGGCTCGTCGGTCAGGTCGCACCCATACAGCAGGTTCATCCAGTAGGTTAGGGTCAGTCCACCAAGATAGAAGGCAAGATAGGAATAGGGGCGCCGCAGCCGATCCATCTCCCGCGATCCATAGACGACCTTGGCCAGGCCATCACGGATCGGCACGACGCAGGCGGCATAGTCCGCCGGGTCGTACTCAAGGTCGGCGTCTTGGATGATCACCACGTCGCCCGTGGACGATGCGATGCCGGCGCGGACGGCCGATCCCTTGCCGCCATTCTCCTTGTCGACCAGCAGGATGCGGTCGCCCGCGGGCAGGGGATGGCAGGCTGTCCAGGCGGCGATGAGCTCGCGACTGCGGTCCCGCGAGCCGTCGTTCACCACGATGATCTCGCGTGACATCCCCGGTGCCACGCCCCGCGCCACGACGCGGTCAAGCAGGACGGCGATCGTCGCCTCCTCGTTGTACACCGGAATGATGACGGAAAGAAGCATGAGGGAAATCCTAAATCCGAAAACCTAACGATTGGTGTTCAGGGGGCAGGGGGCAGGGGGCAGGGGGCAGGGGGCAGGGGGCAGGGGAAGCTTGCCACGCCGTGGGCGTGGTGCGGAGGGCGGAACTTG
>CAZBDL010000185.1:0-6984 GCA_964490525.1 uncultured Victivallales bacterium
GAACTGGGAGCGCAACGAGATCTACCCGGTCGGCAATCCCTGGTTCTACTCGCCGGACCAGCTCGCGGGCAGCCAGGCCAACCGCCGGGCCCGCCTGCTCGACACCATCGCCTTCCTGGCGGAGCTCCAGGACGAAGCCTACGCGCGCCTGGCCGACAGCCTCCGCCAGGACGGCTACACGGGCCCCCTGGTCGCCTCCAACTGGCAGGCTGGCGAGGGTGCCAGCCACTACGCCAACCTGCGCTCCGACGCCACGGTCGGCATCGTCGACCGCCACAACTACTTCGGCGGCGGCGACGGGCGCATCATCCGCAACACCTCGATGCTCGCTCTGCCCGGTTCCGGCACCCTCTCCAGTGGCTTCCAGCAGGTCAAGGGGCGTCCCTTCATGGTCTCCGAGTGGATCCATGTGCTGCCCAACGAGTGGGGCGTCGAGGGGCCCGCCATCATCGGCGCCTACGGCATGGGCCTGCAGGGCTGGGACGTCTCCTACATGTTCCAGAACAACGACGGCGGCGCCTTCCTGAAGGGCTTCAAGCCCGGCCGCTACGACGTCTGGCAGGTCTCCGCCCCGCAGGTCCTCGGCATCTTTCCTGCCGTCGCCCGCATGGTCCGCCGCGGCGACGTCCGGGAGGCCCGCACCACGCACCCCCTCAACGTCCATCTGCCCTCCTTCCTGAAGGGGGAATGGGGCTTCCGCGACTCTACCCGCCAGGAGCACGACATCAAGAGCTTCGCCACCGATGTGGTGCCGACCGAGGCCCTGGCGGTCAGCCGGGTCGCCGTCGACTTCACCGACGAGGCCGTGCCGACGCCCCTCTTCGACCTGGCTCCCCACCGCCGCGGCGACGCCATCGTCTCTGACACCGGCGAGCTGAGCTGGGCGCCGGGGAACAAGCCCATGGACGGGCATTTCACCATCGACACCGACGGCACCGCCGCCCTCTGCGGGTTCGCCGAGGGCCGCACCGTCGACCTCAAGGCCGCGCAGATCACCCTGCGCAGCCGCTACGGCGTGGTCTTCCTCACCGCCCGCGCCCCGGACAAGACCCTGGCCAACGACCGGCATGTCCTGGTCTCCGCCATCGCCCGGGCCCGCAACCAGGGCGCCAACGTCCTGATGGACCGCATCATCCAGGATCCCGGCAATCCCCAGGGCCCGGTCGTCATGGAGCCGGTCGTCGCCGACCTCGTCCTGCGCCGCCAGGACGAGGCCATCGTCCATATTCTTGACCATGATGGCGTCAAGACCGGCCGCACCCTGCCGTGCGATGGCGGCCGGATCGCCATCGACACCGCCCGCGACCAGACCCCCTACTACCTGGTGGAGTACCGGTGAGGAGGCCCAACGCGCAACGCTGAACGCTCAACGTTCAACGCTCAATGATCCCTGCCGCTGTTGCATTTGCAGTGGGTGATTCACCCTCATTCTCGTCCTCGTCCTCGAATCGGTCTTGGTTGAGGTTGATTTCCCCGCCGTCTTGTCGTTCAGCTCAAGAAAACGGGTGTTTTTTGCTCATCCTGGCAATCTCTTGATCCATAGAAGGGGGTGGAGTCGGTTGGAAGAAATCGAGGACGACGACGAGGACGAGCACGAGCGCGAACGGCTTATCATCCAACAAGAGGTTCCGCCCATGAACAGCATCCACCGTTCCCTGTGCGCCCTGGCGGCGAGCGCCGCCGTCGGGGGGATCAGCCAACTGGCGAACGGCGCCGAGTCCCCGCCCCCCCTAGCCGAGCCGATCCGCATCATCTGCATCGGCGACTCCATCACCCAGGGCGGCCGCCGCGAGCGCGACGAGTTCACCTACCGCTGGCCGTTGTTCAACCTGCTCGCCAGCCACGGCCTCCAGTTCGACTTCATCGGCACCCGCACCGCCGGCCTGCATCCCGAGGCGACCTGGCCCGATTCTCCCGTCGGCACCCCGTTCGATCCCGACCACGAGGGCTACTACGGCGCCAAGACCGCCTATGTCGCCGACCGCCTTGCCGAGAACCTGCCCACGCTGCCGCCGCCCGACGTCGCCCTCATCCACCTCGGCACCAACAACCAGAAGTCCGAGGATTATGCCGCCGACATTGTCCAGCCCCTCGAGCGCATCGTCGCCTTGCTCCGCGCGCGCAATCCCAGGGTCATCGTCCTCATCGGCCACCTGAACTTCAATGACGGTGCCGCCCTGACCATCCGCCCCCTGGTCGAGGAGATGGCACTGCGGCTCGACACGGCCGCGTCCCCGGTCGTCACCGTCCACCATTACCGCGGTTGGAAAGAGAAGCCTGACGTCGCCGACACCGACACCTTCGACTGGGCCCATCCCAATCCCCAGGGACAGCGCCGCATGGCCGAGGCCTGGTTCGCCGCCCTCCTGCCCTATCTGCCCCCGCGCCAGCCAGTCGACCTGCCCTAGCGCGGCAGGGTGCCGGCCTTAGGCGATGGCGACTTCCTTGCCGCCCTTGGCCGCCGAGGCGTAGATGGCGTCGAGCATCTTCTGCACCATCAGGCCGTCGGAGGCGGGCGAGAGCGTCGGCGCATCGTAGAGGCAGTGCTCGACGAAGTTGCGCATCTTGGCCGGCCACACCCCGCCCCAGCCGTTGTCCGGCAGGAAGGTCGGATGGAGGTTGACCATGTGGTCATGCTGGTCCGTGAAGATCATCGGCGGATCCCATTGTCCGCCCGACTTCGTGCCCATCAGGCTGAAGTTCCAGACGTCCTTCTCGATGTGCCCCGCAAACGACGCCTCGATGGTGAGCATGGCGCCGTTGGCGAAGCGGATCATGCCGACGGCAAGGTCCTCGACGGTGTAGGTCTTCCAGTCCCAGTTGGGCCACATCGAGCGGGTCGTGCTCGGCTTGTCGCCGAGGAAGGTGTAGCAGTTGCCGACGGCCGCCACCGGCCGGGGCGAGCCCATGACGAAGTGGCACATCTCGAGGCAATGCACGCCGATGTCGATCATCGGCCCGCCGCCCTGGCATTCCTTGCGTCCGAACACGCCCCAGTTGGGAATGCCGCGCCGGCGCAGGGCCTGGACGCGGCCGTAGAGGATCTCGCCGAACGAGCCGTCCCTGGCGGCTTGGCGCAGGAAGGCGGTGCGCCCGTCGTAGCGGTGCTGGAAGCCGATGACCAGCTTGCGCCCGGCCCGCTTGGCGGCCGCGATCATCGCCTCGGCCTCCTTGGCCGTCATCGCCATCGGCTTCTCGACGAGGACATGGGCCCCGGCATTGAGGGCGGCGAGGGTGTTGGCGGCATGCGCCCCGTTGGGCGAGCAGACGCTGACCGCATCCGGCTTGACCTTGGCCAGCATCTCGCGGTCGTCGATGAAGCAGCCGCCGGGCGGGAGGTTGAACTTCTCCGCCTTGGCGACCATCGACGCCATGACCGGGTCGGCCAGGCCGACGATCTCCACGTCCTTCATCTTGGCGTATTCGGCCAGGTGCGCTCCGGCAACGCCGCCGGCCCCGATGCAGGCCACGCGCAGCTTCCGTTCCTTGACCTTGGCCAACGATGCGGGGGAGGCGGACCTCGTCTTCTTGCTCATGGGGGTGGGACGCTCCTGTCGAGGAAGGTGGGGTGATGCCGGTTGCCCGTCACCGCGGTCCGGTGGGCAGACAGATACGGATAATCCCGGGCCGACAGTTTGCAACCATGGAACAAGAACCTTCAACATTCAGCGCTCAACATCCAAGGCAGGCATGGGTTCATTGAAGGTTCAGTGTTCAGTGTTCGGCGTTGGCAGGTCCGCACCCTCGCCGCGGGCGCGGCGACGATAGTCGCGCGGGGTCATGCCCTGGCTGCGGCGGAACTGGCGGTTGAAGTGGGCGAGGTTGCGATAGCCGGAGGCGTGGGCGACGTCGATGACCGGCGCATCGCCGACGGCGAGCATCTGGCAGGCCTGGCCGATGCGCAGGCGGTTGAGGTATTCCGTCACCGTATGCCCCGTGGCGCGACGGAAGAAGCTGCACAGCCGGGAGGGGCTCACGCCGCCGGCCCGGGCCACCTCCGCCAGTCGGATCGAATGCCGGAAATTCCGGTGCAGATATTCGCAGATCCGCTCCAGGCGTTCCCGGTCATAGCCTCGTGACGGCGTCTTCCAGGCGGGGCCGCAGAGTCGCTGCCGATGGTGTCCGGCCAGCGCCGAAAGCACGGCGAGCAGTTCCGCCATGACCTGGCTCGCCCACGGACGGCGGCGTGACGCCAGCAGGTGCAGGCGCTCGCGCAGCGGCCCCAGCCAGCGTCCGCGGAAGCGCAGCCCCCCCGGGCTTTCCGCCAGCAGGGAGCGCACCGCCGCAAGCTCCGGAAAGAGCGCCGCCGCCTGGTCCAGCGGCCCGGCCGCCAGGCGCAGGACCAGCGCCTCGACCCCGTCGCGCAGCTCCCCCGGCAGCGTGTGGAAGACATGCGGCAAGCCCGGCCCGAGCAGGAACAGCTCGCCCGGGGCGAACGTCCCCAGGCAGTCTCCGACCATCATCCGGCCGCGCCCCCGCAATGGCATCAGCAGCTCATATTCCGGGTGATAGTGCCAGACGAACGGGAAGCTGGGATCCTCCAGGTGCAGCAGCTCAAAGCTCTGCCCCGGACCCAACACGTTGATCACATGCGCCTGCATCGTCGCCCTTTTCCCTTCGTGCTCGTGCTCGACTTCGTCTGGCGTTGAGCTCAGTACCGCCGAGCTCCCGCTCGGCAAGCGCTGGCAGGGCAAGGAACCGACTCATGTCCTATCTGCTGCGGCTTGGTCGACGCGGCTTCCCGGGCCGGTGCCGAGCGAAAACTCGGCGGTACCGGAAGGCGACCTTTGCCGGCGGAGGAAAGGAAGGGTCATCGGTACGAAATGCAGATGATCTACCGCAATAATCACAATGATATGATAAAATAGTATCATTATCGGCAAATTCCATAGGAGATTTCTGCCGGGTGCGACGGTATCTTCATCCCCAACCCGCAAGGAGACGACCATGAAGGCATTGTTCATCGGGGGAACGGGCAACATCAGCACGGCGGTCAGCCGCCTGGCCGTGGCGCAGGGGGTGGAGCTGACCCTGCTGAACCGCGGCCAGCGCCCGGTTGAGGTCGCTGGGGCCGAGAGCCTGGTGGCGGACATCAACGACGAGGCGGCCGCCGCCGAGGCCTTGAAGGGACGCCGTTTCGACGTGGTGGTCAACTGGATCGCCTACGCCGAGGCCGATGTCGAGCGCGATATCCGCCTCTTCGCTGGTCGGGCTGGACAGTACATCTTCATCTCCTCGGCCTCGGCCTACCAGAAGCCCCTGGCCCACCCGATCGTCACCGAGGACACCCCCTTGTGCAACCCGTACTGGGACTATTCCCGGGCCAAGATCGCCTGCGAGGAGCGCCTCAACCGCGACTATCGCGAGCGCGGCTTTCCCGTCACCATCGTCCGCCCGTCGCTGACCTATGACACCGTCATCCCCCTCGCCATCGGCGGCTGGACCGACTACGGCATCATCGCCCGCATGAAGGCGGGCAAGCCGGTCGTCGTCCACGGCGACGGCACCTCGCTTTGGACGGTCACCCACAGCGAGGACTTCGCCCAGGGGTTCGTCGGACTGATGGGGCACCAGCAAGCCATCGGCCACGCCTTCCACATCACCTCCGACGAGATCCTGACCTGGGACCAGATCTACCAGGCCACCGCCGCCGCTGCCGGGGTCGAGGCCAACATCGTCCACCTCGCCTCCGACGCCATCATCGCCTTCGGGCGAACCTGCGGCTGGGGCTGGATGGAAGGCAACCTTCTCGGCGACAAGGCGGTCAGCGCGATCTTCGACAACGCCAAGGTCAAGCGCTTCGTTCCCGGCTTCCGGGCGACCATCCCTTATGCGGTCGGCATCCGCCGCACCCTCGCCTGGTTCGAGGCGGATCCGGCCCGGATGAAGGCCGATCCCGGCGCCGACGCCTTCCTCGACAACCTGATCAAATCCTGCCGGGGCAAGGCATGAACGGCATGGCGCCAAATTGAGCATGCCCGGCATCGCCAAAGGAGTATGCATCCGATGAAGACTCTCGCCCTCAGACTCGCCGCCGGCCTCGCGCTGGCCCTCGCCGTCCCGCTCCCGGCCCAGCCCCGGGTTGTCGTCTCCGCCGAGGTCATCCGTCCAGCCGCCGACCTCGAACCGCTTGG
Source organism: uncultured Victivallales bacterium (assembly GCA_964490525.1). Taxonomy (GTDB): domain Bacteria; phylum Verrucomicrobiota; class Lentisphaeria; order Victivallales; family CAZBDL01; genus CAZBDL01. Next base: position 6,135 of record CAZBDL010000185.1, read on the forward strand.
GGTCAACAACTTCGGCGACATCGGCGGCACCAAGCATGCCGCTGGCAATCTGCTCTATGACGGTGGCTTCGAGCCCTGTCGGCTGCGCATGCTCTACCGGGTCCTGGACAGTGGCGAGGAAGGCGGGAAGACGTGGATCTCCCTCGACGGCCCCGGCACCAGCAACTGGCTCTTCTTCACCGACGGCACCTTCAGCGGCACGGCCTTTCGGGCCTACCGCTTTGTCGGCGCGGACGGCCAGACGCCGTACCGCAGCCAGCGCGACGGAAGCCGCATCCTCGACGAAGCGGCCGCCACGGCATGCATTGCCCTGCCCCCCCTGCGCGTCCTCCCGGCGGGCGCCCCCGGCTTGCCCAAGGGCGGCTGGTGCGCTCCCGCGCCGGACGTCTTCAAGGACTTCCAGGCCATGTCCAATGAGGCCAAGGACGAGCTCAAGCGGCAGTGGCGCGTCCATTACGAGGGGGAACAGGCCCTGCAGACCGACGACGTGGTCATCTTCGAGAAGGCGTTCTTCTGGCCGGATCCTGCCGAGTTCCATCCGCGCACCACCGAGAAAGGCATCCGCATGTCTTGGGAGAAGAAGGGCCCGGGTTCTTGGCGCATCGTTCAGCACACGGACGCACCGGCGGAGATGGACGGCGGCCGCGGCTGCCTGGAGGTGACGCCCGAGGCCGGGCGCGCCGTCCTCTGGAACAAGCTCGCCGGCGGCACTGCCCGCGAGGACGCCTCCTGGTACGGAACCCTTGACGCGGGAACGACCTACCGCTACGAGGCCTGGATCAAGGGCAAGGGCAAGGTCACCCTGACCTTCGGGGAAATCAACGAGAAGCGTGCGACAGAGGGATACTTC
>CAZBDL010000186.1:0-6935 GCA_964490525.1 uncultured Victivallales bacterium
CACCCTGCTCTATTTCGCCCCGCCCCTGCGGCTGCCGGCGCTGACCCTGCTCTGGCTCGGCCTCTGCGCCTTCCTCGCCTTCGCCTACCAGCGGACCGGCACCCGCCTGCTCCTCGGCCTGGCGGCGGTGGTCGCCATCGCCGTGATCGTCAAGCTGATGGTTTGGGACCTGCCCGCCTGGCATCTGACCGATGCCTACCGCTATGGGGCGGAAGGCTACCGCTGGCTCGACGGGGGCCTTCGCCTGCTCGACTTCGGCGCGATGATCGCACTCTTCGCGCTGCTCGCCCGACAGCTGCGGCGGCGCCCCGACGACCAGGCCGCCGCTCAGTTCCTCGGCGGCGCCAGCCTGACCCTGCTCTTCATGTTCCTGTCCCTCGAGCTGAACACCATGCTCGGGCACTATGTACCAGGCCTGCGCTCCGGTGGCATCTCCATCCTCTGGGGGCTCTTCGCCCTGGGCCTGCTGCTGGCGGGCATCCTGCGCGGACGCCGCATCCTGCGCTATGCCGGGCTGATCCTCTTCGCGGTCGTCGCCGGCAAGGTCTTCCTCGTCGCCCTCGCCCGCCTCGAACAGGTCTACCGCATTGTCGCCTTCCTCGTCCTCGGGGCGCTGGTCATGGCCGGCTCCTTCCTCTACATGAGGTTCCAGACGCGGTTCGCCGCCATCACCGCCACCCCCGACCGGGAGGATGCCCGATGAGACGCCAAGGACATCGCTGGGCCGTCGCCCTCCTGCTTGCCGCGGCCACCGCCCAGGCCGCCTTCGACGCCGCCGCCTTCCGCAGCCGCAAGGACCTCGCCGCCAACGCCTCCCCCCATGGACTGGTGGCGGTCCCCCTTGACGCCGAGATCCATGCCGCGACCCGCGACGGCTATCCCGACCTGCGACTCGTCACGGGCGACGGCCAAGAGGTGCCGTTCCTCGTCGAGCAGGACGTCGTCCGCCGCCAGGTCGCCAGGCGCAACAGCTTCGCCGCCAAGGTGGTCAGCCTCGAAGAGCTGCCCGACAACCGCCTGCGCATCGTCATCGAGCGCCCGGACCGCTCGCCAGCCGCCACCGGCATCGCCCTGCGCACCAGCCTGCGCGACTTCGAACGCACGGTCGCCGTCGCGGGCAGCGACGACGGCCAGGACTGGACGCCCCTCGTCGAGGCCGCCCTGATCTACGACTACTCGCGGTTTATGGACCTGCGCAACGTGGAGATCGCTTTGCCCGCCAACGACTGGCATCGGTTCAGCCTGGTGGTGGAGACAGTCGTCGACGAGGGCGTCTCGCCCTACCGGGAGTTCGTCCGCACCACCCGCGCCGGCACCGAGACCGAGACCGCAGAATGGAGCGCGACGCTGATGCGGCCGCTACGCATCGATGCGGTGTCGTTCTGGAACACCTCCGAGCACGAGGAGATCGCCGAGGCCCGCACGGCCCATCACCGCTTGGCGGAAACGCCCGTTATGCAGGAAGATGCGAAGACGCGGGAGACGCTCGTCGAGTTCGCCGGCGGACGTATCCCCCTGAACGCATTGACGCTGGCGACGGCCAGTCGCAACTTCCGTCGCGAGGTCGTGGTCGAATCCGAGGCCATGGGGCCCCGGGGACCATCCTGGGTGCGGATTGCCGGAGGCACGGTCAGCCAGGTGGCCTTCGGCGACTTCCGCGAGTCGCGCCTGGAGATCGCCATCCCGGAAACCCGCGCCACCCGCTACCGCCTGCGCCTCGTCAACGGCGACAGCCCAGCCCTGCAGGTGGACGGCGTCAACGGCCGCGGCCCCGTCTATCGACTGCTCTTCCTGATGCCCGAAGGCGAAGCTGGCAACCTCCGTCTGCTCTATGGATCGGAGACCACGCCGAAGCCCAAATACGACCTGGCGGCCGTCCTCGCCATGCCGTCACGGCGGACGGAGCCGACGACAGGAATATTCGGCCCGGAAGTGCCCAATCCCCTGGCCGATGCCGCCGCCGACCGCCGTGCCCTCGCCTTCCTCGCCAGCCCCTGGTTCCTCGGCGTCGCGGTCGCCGTCATGGTCGCGGTGCTGGCCGGACTCGTTGTCCATGCCGCCGCCAAGGTCAAGGCCCTCCCCGAAGAGGGAGAGGGATAAACGTTCAACGTTGAGCGTTTTCATTTCCCCTTCCACCCCGACTGGATGGCAAGCATTGGCCAGGGATGAAAGCACATGGCGCCCGTCTCCCCGCGTAATGCCACCCCCATGGCCCGCCCCTGGCCGGGGGGAAGCCATCCCTTGATCCTGGCACACCACAACATCACCTGACATGATTCTTACCAGTAAGAATAATTTGAACTCATATTGGCGTTCATATTGGAGCATATTATTCTTACTTGTAAGACAAATCAGCGTCGACGATGGCCGCTGTTTTCATGCGCGGGGTAGATCGATGGCATGGCGCTTTCGCCGAAAGCGCCATCGGGGTGACGGCCGGCGGAGGGTCGAACCTCTTGTCTCCCGCCAATCAACCCGATGCGGCATGCGCCGCTGCGGTAGGTTTGTTCGCCCGCGGCCTGCCCTGAGCTTGTCGAAGGGGGAGCGGGCTCCTACGTTGCGCAAGGCTCCGCGTCGGGAGAGCTGGTTCCTACGCTGGGGGGAGCGGGGAGGACAGGCGGTAGCCGACGCCGTAGACGCTGGCGATGATGGCGGGATGGGCGGGGTCGGCCTCGAGCTTCTTGCGGATCTGGGCAACCTGCTGGTCGAGCTTGCGGGTGCAGCCATGCAGGCCCGGCCCCCAGACGCGCTGGATGATGTCGCGGCGCGACACGGCCTCGCCCGCCCGCTCGGCCAGGACACGCAGGATGCCGAGTTCGATCCGGGTCAGGGGAAAGATCTGCCCGTCCCGCTCGCCCTGCATGCGCCGAAAGTGGATGCAGACATCACCCAGGGCGAGCTCGTCAGGCACCGGAGGCGACGCCGGATCGGCTTCGTCCGAGTCCCGCGCACGCCGCAGGACGGCGGCGATCCGCGCGAACAGCTCCTTCAGCCCGAAGGGCTTGGTGACATAGTCGTCCGCCCCAAGCTCCAGGCCGAGGACCTTGTCGATCTCCTCGCCCTTGGCGGTGAGCATGATGATCGGGAGGCGCCGGTTGCCGCGGCGGATCTCGCGGCAGACGTCGTACCCGCTCTTGCCCGGCATCATCACGTCGAGCAGGATCAGGTCGGGATGCCAGGCGGCGTAATGGCGCAGGGCCGCGATGCCGTCGGCGGCGCCGCGCGCCTCGTAGCCTTCGTCGGACAAGGCGTCCAGCAAACCCTCGCGGATGTTCGCGTCGTCCTCGGCGACGAGAACCTTGAGCTTCTCAATCATGACGTGTTTTCCTTTCGCCCAGGATGATGCGGAAGGCGGCCCCGCCCCCCAGGGCGGGCCGGAAGACGACGTCGCCGCCCTGTCCGCGCATCAGCGAGCGGGCGATGGCGAGGCCCAGGCCGCTGCCGCCGGTCTTGGCGGTGAGGGCGTCGTCACAGCGGTAGAACTTGCCGAAGATCTTCCGGCGGGCATGGGGGGGGACCCCGAGGCCGCGGTCCGCGACGACGATGCCAGCGCGTCCGTCGCCGCCGTCCGCCTCCAGCGCGATCCGCAGGAACCTGCCGTCGGCGGCGTACTTCAGGGCGTTCGAGACAAGGTTCTGCAGGGCCTGGGCGAGGGCGTCGCGGTCGGCGGGAAGGCGCAGCGGGGCATCGGGCAGGTCGGCCTCGACGGCGAAGCCCTGCTCCGCGAGGGCGGCCCGGTTGGCCTCGAGGACCTCGGCGACGACCGCACGGACGTCGGTCTCCTCGATCCGGAAGCGCTTCTCGCCTGCCTCGATGCGGCTGAAGTCGAGGACATTGGCGATGAGCCGGGAGAGGCGCTCGCTCTCGGAGAGGATGACGCCGAGGTACTTGTCGCGCTTGCCCTCGGCGTTGGCCCCGCCCCGCTGGAGCAGTTCGGCATACATGCGGATGTTGGTCAACGGGGTCTTGAGCTCGTGGGAGACGTTGGCCACGAAGCTGGTCTTCTGGCGGGCCAGGGCCATCTCGCGCCGGGTGGCCAGGAGCGCCGCGCCCAAGCCGAGCAGGACGAGGATGCTGAGCGAGACCGCCTGGAGCACGCCGGCGACCTGGGCCGAGGCCCCGCCCGCCAGCGAGCGCTCGTCCAGCACGCCCTGGATCCGCCACTGGGGCAGCAGCGCCGAGGATATCTCGCGGGAGATCCGGTGGAGGCCGTCGTCCGCCGCCGGGACATGGCCGACGCCGGCCACGGTCCGCCCATGCTCGTCCAGCAGCAGGAATCCGGTAAAGGGGGGGCATTCCCGGGGCATGGCCCCGGCGAGCCGGGCCAGGAGGGCGATCTCCTCGAACTCGACGCCGAGGATGCCCCCGGGGCCGACGGCGGTGCGGCACCAGAGGGCCAGGCAGAGGCGGTCGTCGGAGAACCAACTGATCCATCCTTCGTCGCGGCCCGCCGTCTCCAGGGCGAAGCGGGTGAGCATACGCCGTCCCGCCGCCGCGGCCGCACCGTCTCCGGACGAATTCTCGCCATCGGGAAAGAGGACGGTGCCCTCCTTCAGCGTCGGCTCGAAGAGGAGCTTGGCGAAGCGCTCGCGGAAGCGCAGGTCGTCGTGCGGGAGAAGCACCGTGCCCTCGGCATCGGCGACAAAGGCCGCCCGCACCAAGGGCAGGCGCAGCATCTCCGCCTGCCAGGCGGCTGGCTCCCGGCGGCCCTGCGCCGTGCGCATCACATCGAGGACGTGACGCTTCTCGGCGACGATCCGGGCGGCACAGGCCGCCGCGAGGGCCTCGGTCTCCGCGGCCAGGGCATCGCGGAAGCCACGCAGGCGCTCCGCATCCCGGGCGGCGGCATGACGGAAGGCGCCGTGCCCGAGGGCCAGCGCCGCCAAGGCAACGACGGCAAAAAGCCCGACCATCGCGATGTCGCGCCACCTGCGCATGCCCGCTGCCTCCATGTGTCGCCGGACGGCATCGCCGGGGCTTCCCGGCGACACCGCAGGATATTCATCAACTATTTTCGCTGCATGAACTTCTGACTGTTTCGCTGCTGGTATGATTCGCCCTTGAGCTGCTTGCGGGTGGCCGGGGCGAGATCCTCCTGGACCTCAAGCTCCTGGGAGGTCTGCAGGCTGGCCTCAGCCTCGGCCAGCAGCGCCTCGTCCTGCGTCTCCACGGCGACCTCCTTGACCTTCTCGGCGGCCACGCGAAGAATCTCCGCGGCCTTCTTCAGGTCGCCCGCGTCGGCGCTGCGGACAGCCTCCTCCTTGGCGACGGCATTCTGCATCACGGCCAGGTCGGCGGCGACGGCCCGGTTGAGGCTTTGGCTGACCACCGCCGCCTCGCCGCTGAAGCCCACCGCCACGGCGGCCCTCTCCTCCAGCCGCGCCGTCTCGTCCGGCGTCGAATACTCCAGGAAGACCTTCGCCAGGTCGAGGCGGGCGTCCGCCGCCATGCCGGGAATCTCGACGTTGAGCAGCAGCTTGCGGGCATTGCCGCCGTAGAGCTGGTTGAAGTGCAGCTCGATGGCGTTGTCGCGCACCGGCGCCTCGTGGCCGATGATGCCGAAGGGGCGGACGCCCTCCGGGCATTCGATGCGCAGGCGCACCGACTTGGCGGCCACCTCCAACGCGGAGCCCAGCTCCTTGGCGAAGATCATCGCCAAGTCGTTGCTGTTCTCGACAAAGTAGAAGTTGCCGTCGCTGTTCTGCGAGAGCGCCGTCATCACATCCTCGTTGTAGTCGTTGCCGACGCCGACAGTGCTCACCGAGATCCCTTCCTTGAGGAGGGAGGCGCCGAGCCGCCCCAGCTCGTCCGGCGCGGACGGGCCGACATTCGCGTTGCCGTCCGACAGCAGGATGACCCGGTTTACGAAGCGCGGCCCGAGGTTCTTGCGGATCTCGGCGGCGCCGGCCGAGACCCCCGCGAAGAGGGCCGTCCCGCCGCCCGGGCGGATGGCGTCGATGCGCTTGGCGATGAAGCCCTTGTCGTCGACGAAGAGCGCCGGCACCGGCACCTGGGCCTGGTCGTCATAGACCACCAGGGAGAAGACGTCGCCCGGGCCGAGCAGGTCAAGGGCGGCGCGCGCGGCGGCCTTGGCGTTCTCGATCTTGCGTCCGGACATCGAGCCGGAGCGGTCAAGGACGACCGCCAGGTTGAGGTTGTATTTCCGCTGCCGCTCCCGGGCGGCCGCCTCGGGGGCGGCGATGGTGATGCTGACGATGCCGTTCTGGCGCTGTCCGGCGGGGTAGACGGTGCGGTCGGGCTCGACCGTGAGGGACAAGGTCCGGGGCACGGCGGCCGCGAGGCCGAGGCCCGCCAGCAGGATTGCCGCGGCGACGGCGGCCGACATGATGTTCTTCATCTTCCTCATGGCCCATCTCTCCTTGGTTAGTATAGCCGTGGCCCGGCCTATTTTCGCATCAGGTTGATGTGGATCTGGCGGCGCTCCTCGTCCAGGCACTCGACCTGGAACGCCGCCGCGTTCTCCCGGACCTGGTTGCTGTTGCGCTCGTAGGACTTCAGCTCCCGGGCCTGGGCGGCGGTCAGCTCGCGGAAGAAGGCGAGGATGCGCTCCGGGCCGGGCGGGGGGGCGTCGGCGACATCGGCGCCAGCCACGTCCAGGACGCAGGCCTTGAGGATCTTCTCGCGCATCCGGGCGAAGAGGGAGGGCGAGCCGAAGATGTCGATGGCATGGGGCTCGCCACCGATGGCGACGACCATGCCGACCACTTCGGCCCCACTGACATGCGGCAGCAGGGCTCTGGCGTACGCTTCGTAGTCACGCGCCACGCCATCATGCGCCACGGCGGCGAGATAGCTGCCGCCCGCCGGGGCCACGCCCAGCTCGGCGTTCTTCGTCGCCACCTCCTGCCAGACCTCCGACTGCCCGCGCAACTGCACCGCGCCGCGCGTCTTGCGTCCGCCCATCGCGAAGGCCG
>CAZBDL010000187.1:0-6929 GCA_964490525.1 uncultured Victivallales bacterium
TGCTCCTGGCGGGGGTCGGCATGGCGGTCGAAGAGCTGGGTCTGCCAGGCGATGGGATGCTGCCAGGCCTTGCCCTGCGGCGGGCCGTCGCCGCCGATCTTCATCGTCCGGCATCCCTTGGTGAAGGTGAACGGCTCGGCCAGCCCGACCAGCTTGCGCATCTCCTCGACGGCGAAGGTGTGGCGCATGTGGCAGGGCATGTGGGTGTACTGGAAGAGGGGGGAGTTCTCCGGGGTCGGGGCGCGCATGTAGACGTGGCGGCCGTCGGTGACGTTGACCTGGGCACCGTGCGTGCCGAAGAGGCCGCCGTCGTGGACCGGGGTGTCGTCGATGATGGTCTGGCGCAGGGGTCGGCCCTGCATGTCGGGGGTCGGGGTGAGGCCGAAGAGGTCGAGCAGGGTCGGGGCCAGGTCGATGGTCTGGACGAGGCTTTGGCGCCGCCCGCCGGCGACGCGGGAGCGCGGATCCCAGATGAACAGGGGGGTGTTGGCGATCTCGTCGTAGAAGGGCATCCGGCACTTGCCCCACCAGTCGTGCTCGCCGAGCAGGAAGCCGTGGTCGGTGTTGACGATCAGCATGGTGTCGTCCCACAGCCCGTAGGCGTCCATCGCGTCGAGGACCTTGCCGAGGTAGTCGTCGCACATGCTGATCAGGGCGGCGTTGAGGAAGCGGAAGTGGTCGTACAGTTGGCGGTGGTCGGGCATCTCCTCGCCGCTGGCGTAGTTGGGCCAGTCGCGTTCCGCGAACTTCGCGAAGTCGAAGTCGTAGAGCTTCCGGAAGCGTTCGGGGACGAAGTACGGCTCGTGCGGGTCGAAGGTCTCAAGATGGAGGAACCAATTGTCGTGACTGTGGTTGCGCCGGAGGAACTCGAGTCCCATCGCAAAGGTCTTGGGCTGGGGCTGGTCCTGCTCGGCGCGCATGTGCCAGCGGTTGACCCAGTCCTGGCGGTTCCAGGCGTGCGGGCCGCCGCGTCGTTCGTTGGGGATGGGCGTGGGCGGGTCGTTGAGGTCGCCGATCCAGGGGTCGCCCTCCTGGCCGCGGGAGATCTCCCAGGAGTTGTAGCGGGTGTGGTAGGTGCCGCCACCCTCCTCCCAGTAGTGGTAGTGGTCGCTGACCAGATGGGTGTAGACGCCGTTCGCCTTGAGGATCTCGGGCATGGAGTCGTCGAACGGCTCGAGCGGGCCCCAGCTGCGGTGCAGGAAGTTGTAGCGTCCGGTGTGCAGCTCGCGCCGGGCGGGCATGCAGGGCATGCTGCCGACGTAGCAGGTGTCGAAGGTCACCGACCGCTCCGCCAGACGGCGGAAGTTCGGCGCGTGTACCCAGTCGCAGCCGTACGGCGGCAGCAGGTGCCGGTTCAGCGAGTCGAACATCACCATGATCGCTTTCATCGCAGGCTCCCAAGGGGTGGTCAGTGGTCAGTGTTCGGTGGTCGGTGGTCGGTGGTCGGGTGGAGTTCTCAACCGGGTCTTGCTCGTCCTCGTCCTCGTGCTCCTCCTTTGTCCTCGGCTAGTTCCTCCGGTCGGTCTGGCGTGGGACGACGTCGCAGGTCTCCATGTACCAGGACAGCATTCGATCCTTAAGATTTTGCAGGACAATGGCATGCGTTGGGTCGTCGATCAAGTTGCGAACTTCGCCCGGGTCGTTTCTCAGGTCGTAGAGTTCGTCCTGCTCGTAGTGTCGCCGGATGTACTTGAAGTCCCGGGTCCGGCACATTGCCGCCTTGGTGTGGTAGGGGGTGTCGTAATCCTGCGTCTGCAGGCGGATGCGGGGGTGGTAGAGACCGAGGCGCTCGGCCGCCGGGTCGGCGGACTGGCTTTCACGCTCCATCGCCTGGATTTCGCCGATGCGGCGTCCACCCTCGCAGAAGGCGGCGTCGCGATGCTCGTCGGTCTCGCCGGCCAGAACCGGCCGCAGGCTGCGACCGAAATGGTCATAGCCCGGCTCGATGCCGGCCAAATCGTAGACGGTGGCGGAGAAGTCGACCAGTTCGACCAGGGCCTCCGAGACCCGGGGCTGGACCGGGATCCCGCGGGGGGGCTTGACGATGAACGGCACCCGCGAGAGGCAGTCCTCGAAGGTGTTCTGGGTCTTCTCGACGATGCCGTAGTCGCCGGTGTAGTCGCCATGGTCGGAGAAGAGGAACACCGCCGCGTCGTCGTAGAGCCCGCGCTCGCGCAGGGCGTCCATGACGCGGTGGAACTGCTCGTCGAGGCGGGCGCACATGCCGTAGTATACGGCGCGCAGCTCGGTCCAGCGCTCCTCGCTCCAGCCTTGCAGGCGCTGCCCCTCGGCGATGCCCTTGAGGATCGAGGCCTTGCCGGCGTAGCCTTCGGGCGGGCGGATGCGGGTCGGCATCCTGCCGCGGTCGATGAGGCTGTACCACGGCTCCTCGACGCAATACGGCGGATGCGGATGACCGAGCGGCAGGGAGAGGCAGAGGGGGGCATTGCCGTCGTAGCTGCGGATCCGGTCGATGGCGCCGAGGACCATCGCCCAGTCGTCGTCGCAGTACAGGTCCTTGCCGCCGGTGTCGAGCTTGCCCTTGAAGAAGCTGAAGAAGTTGTCGCCGCCCGGCTCGCCGCGCCAGGCCGTGCCGCCATGGTTTCCCTCCTGCGGCGTGTATCCCCAGCGCGCGTAGTCCTCGGACGTCGGCCGGAACCGCTCGTGGCAGTAGGGTGTCAGCGGATCCTGGCCCGGCGTCAGGTCGTTCTTGCCGCCCCACCAGACGTGGTAGCCGTTCTCCTTGAGGATCTTCAGCAGGTTTGGCTCGTCGCGTTCCGGATGCAGCATGTGGTACATGGTGCGATGGCCACGGACATGCGGGTACCAGCCGGTCATGAAGCTGCAGCGACTCGGCGTGCACACCGTGTTCTGGCAGAAGGCATTGCGAAATGACACCGCCTCCGTCTTCACCAGCCGGTCGAGGGTCGGGGTGACCGCCACCGGGTTGCCCATGTGCCCGAGGACGTCCCCGCGCCACTGGTCGGGATTGAAGATGATCAGATGCGGCTTCGTCGCGGCCATGTCCGTCCTCCGGTTCGTCGTCGTCCTCGTCCTCGTCCTCGTCCTCGTGCTCGTACTCGTACTCGTACTCGGCCTGGGTTCGGCCCTTTGGGAGACAGAGGTTTGCCCGCGGGAGCGGGCTCCTACGCTGCGCGAGGCTTCGCGCGTGTTCGTGCAATCCTTACGGGGATGTCGGGGCTGTGCTGCTTCCGTGGTTCGGGGGGGCGGCCGGGACAATCTGCGGGCGCGGTTCGCCGGCGCGGATCATCCATGCGATAAGCTTCTCCGCCAGCTTTTTGCGAACTTCGCACAAGGCGGGATTGGCGACAAGGTTGTCGCGTTCGTGCGGGTCGGCATGGAGGTCGTAGAGGAAGTCCTCGACGTAGGTGTCGGTGGCCATGTCCTGCCATCCGTTCTTCTGCGGGGCGCGGACGGAGTACTTCCAGCGGCCGGTGCGCAGGGCGCGCCCCACCTGGCTCTCGCTGATCTGGAGGAAGACCTCCTCGCGCCAGGGGTCGGCGGTGTCGTCGACGAGGGGCTGGAGGGGGCGTCCAGCGAAGGATTCCGGGACGTCGAGGCCGGCGGCGGCCAGGATGGTGGCCGGGAGGTCGACCAGGCTGGCTAGTTCGTCGCGCACGATGCCGCCGCGGAAGCCGGGTCCGCAGGCGACCAGCGGGATGCGGATGCAGCCGTCGTGGCACGAGCGCTTGTACTCGGCGTTGCGGGTGCGGAAGTGGGAGCCGTGGTCGCTGGTGAAGAGAACCAGGGTGTCGTCGGCGATGCCCAATTCGGCGAGCTTGGCGCGGATGCGGCCGAGGTTCTCGTCGAGGCTGGCGCAGCAGCCGAGATAGTCGGGATATTCCTGTTGCCAGTTGCCGCCCGTGCCGACCAGGTCGCCAGGCACCGGAAAGTCCTTGAAGCGCTCCCTTGAGCCGTGCGGGCCCTCGTAGTGGTCGTGGTCGTTCTGGTGGTGGGGCTCGATGTAGGAGAGGAACAGAAAGAAGGGCCGGTCGGAAGTGCGCTTGTCGAGATAGTCGAGGGCCCAGTCGGTCTGGGCGTCGGCCCGGTAGCGGCCGGGGGGGAATTCGCGGCGGTTGCCGTCGCCGTCGAACATGTGCCCGTCGTAGCCATGGGAGGTGAACTCGAGGACGTCCGAGGCCAGCCAGAAGTCGCGGTAGCCGCCGCGGCGTTCCGGCGGCACGGGGCGGGTCTGGTAGTTGTCCTGTTCGCCGGTGGAGGCGAGATGCCACTTGCCGATGTAGGCGGTCTCGTAGGTGGCGGCGGCGAGGCGCCGAGCAATGGTGTCGGCGTCCTGGGGCAGGGCGATGTCGTTGCGGAAGCAGCCGGTCTGGGTCGCCCAGAGCCCGGTCTGGAGGCAGGCGCGGGCCGGGCCGCACACGGGCTGGCAGGTGAAGGCGCGCGCGAAGCGCACCCCCTCGGCGGCCATGCGGTCGAGATGGGGCGTGACCGGCAGGGCTTGTCCGTAGCAGCCGCAGGTGTCCCAGCGCTGCTGGTCGGTGAAGAAGACGACGATGTTCGGGGGCCTGCTCATGACGATGCCTCGGTGCGGAACGCGGGATGACGGCGGCGGATCTCGGGGAGCCAATGGCCGCGGCCGGTGGCCTCCAGGCGTCGGGCATAGGCCTGGACGGCGGCGCTGCCGATGCGGGTATGCTCCGGCCCGCCCTCGGCGAGGACCGTGGCCATGGGATCAACCGCGTACCCGAAGGGCATCGTCCGCATCTGCTCGGCATGCCAGGAGAGCAGGCGGCGGGCCCCCTCGCCGCAGATCTCGGGACGGGCCGCCGCCAGGTCGGTCGTCTCATGCGGGTCGGCGGCCAGGTCGAAGAGCATCTCCTCGGCAAAGTGGGGATGGAAGCCGTCGTGGTAAGTCCTCATGTAGAGCCAGTTGTCCCAGCGGACGGAACGCTGGCAGACGTGCGCGCACTGGCTGAGGATCAGCTCGTCGCGGCCGGTGTCGGCGCCGTCGCGCAGGGTCGCGGCATAGCTTTGCCCGTCCCAGGTCGGCCACGGCTTGACCCCGAGCAGCTCGGCGGCGGTCGGCAGCAGGTCAAGGCTGTAGTGCAGTCCCTCGTCGACCTGGCCCGCCTTCATGCCGGGCCACTTGACGATCATCGGGATGCGGCAGGTGATGGCGTCGGCGGTGCCGTGCTCGGAGTAGACCCCCAGCTCGCCGAAGTTCTCGCCGTGGTCGGCGGTGACGATGATCGCGGTGTCCTCGAGGATGCCCTGCGCCTCGAGCTTGGCGAGGATCTGGCCGATATGGCCGTCCATGTAGCGGATGCCGCAGTCGTAGCCGTCGACGCAGCGGCGCAGTTCGGCCATGCCGTCGACGTCGCCGACGTGCCGGGGAAAGGTCGTCGTGTTGTTGCCGTTGTACATGTTGTTGTCGCGCGCCGTGTGCGGGCCCGCCAAGGCCAGGTGGCCGTTCAGGGCCTCCGGCGTCAGCCAGGCCGGCAGTGGGTCGTCCGCGAAGGGATTGCCAAAGCCCTCCGGGGCGCGGTAGGGGGTGTGCGGATCCCAGTAGTTGACGTGGAGCAGCCAGTGCTCGCGGTCGGCGTTGTCATCCAGCCATTGGAGCACGGTCGGGGTGACCTCCTCGGCGGACTCGTTGCCGCCCTTGCCGACGTGGTTGTGCATCTCGTTCATTCCGGCCAGGAACCAGAAGGAGGAGTGCCGCTCGGCGAACGGGGAGATGGTGCAGGTGTGCATGCCGGCCTTGCGGAAGATGCTCCACAGGCTGTTTTCCGCCACGGCCGAGCGGAAATGGCGGGCGGTTCCCTCCAGGCGCAGGTCGGCGGCGGTCCCCCCGTGCCCGACCGCGCCGTTGTGGATGCCGAACATTCCCGAAACCAGTGCCGCGCGCGACGGCAGGCACGGTGCGTCCGAACAGTGGTAGTTGCCGAAGCGGGTTCCCGCCGCCGCGATCCGGTCGATGTTCGGCGAGGTGTCCCGGTGATACCCGTAGCAGCCGAGATGGTCCGGACGCAGGGTGTCGAGGTCGAGGAAGAGGACGCGCATGGCAAGCTCCTTTGGTATGCTCAGAGGGTGGCCGAAAGCTCTTGGGCGGCGATGGCCAGGCGATGGCCAAAGTCGGATATGCGGCGGGTGGGCAGGGTCAGGGGATTGCCGGCCAGGGCCAGGGCCCCGACCAGGGTTCCGCGGACATCGCGGAGTGGGGCGGCGAGGCGGCAGAGATGGGGCATCAGGGCCTGGTTGTCGATGGCGAATCCCTGGCGGCGCAGGTCGGTCTCGGCCTGGCGGAGGCGGGGGCGCAGGCGGCGCCCTTGGGGATCGGCAAGATGCCGCTCCCGGACCGCCTCCGTCGCCTCCAGCAGGAAGATCCAGCCCCAGGGGAATTCCCCGAGGTCGGCATTGACGCTGCCCACCTCCAGCATGGGGGCGGCCGCCTGGTGCACCCGCTTGTCCAGCCACATCATCTCGCCCCCGGACAGGAGGATCACCGCCGCGGTGTTCCCGGTCTCGTCGCGCAGCCGCTCGAGGTGGGGCGCGGCCAGCGCCTTCAGCCGCTCCGCCAGGGGCGTGCGGCAGGCCAGTCGCGCCAGCCGCGGCCCCGGCCGGTAGCCGCCGCGCTTGCCGTCCGCGCGCACTAGGTAGCCATGGGCGCAAAGCACCCCGAGCAGCCGCGAGACGCTCGCGTTCGGCAGCCCCAGCCCGGCGGCGATCTCGCTGAAGGCCAGCTCCCGCCCGGCCGCCGCCACCGCCTCGAGGATCGACAGCCCGCGGGACAGCGCCGGGGCGGCATCGGCAGGGCTGGCAGATAATTCCATGGACGATACCTTCGGTAAAGCCAATGGAAATATAGCCGGGGCCAACGCCATGTCAAATGGCATGGGGCATGGGGCATGGGGCGTGGGGCATGGGGCGTGGGGCATGGGGCGTGG
>CAZBDL010000188.1:0-6928 GCA_964490525.1 uncultured Victivallales bacterium
TGAAGCTCTTGTTGCAGACGGGAAAGTCAGAGATCTGCTGGTTGCGCAAGGCCATGGCGAGGCCTGGCCAGTTGTGGAAGGAGGGGTCGACGATCTTGTAGCGGGCGAAGCGGCCGGCGGCGTCGGTGAGGGCGACATGGCAGACCTCGCCGCGCCAACCCTCGACCAGGGCCACGGCCAGGCTCTCCGGCGCCAGGGGCTTGGGCAATGTCTTGACCGCACCCGCCGGCATGGCGCGCAGCTGGTCGCGGATGAACCCGATGGACTGCTGGATCTCCAGCCACCGGACGTACGCACGGGCAAAGACGTCGCCGCTGGCGTGCGTGGCGACCGGCACATGGGCGAACCGGTAGATGCCCGCAGGCTGGTCGCGGCGGACGTCGCGGTCGAGTCCGGAGGCGCGGGCGGCGGGACCAACCATGCCCAGCTCGCGGGCGACCTGCGGCGACAGCGGGCCGATGCCCTCGAACCGGGCCATCACCGAGGGCGAGTCCCAGAGCAGGGAGATGGCCACCGCGGCATCCTTCTCGAAGAGGCCGAGGCGCCGCCGCAGCTCGTCGATGCGGTCGGCGTCGACGTCGAAGCCGACCCCGCCGGTACGGACGAGTCCGCGTCCGAACCGGTTGCCGCAGAGCACGGCGGTCATGTTCAGGAAGTCGCCGCGGATGCGCCCGCAGAAGCTGGCGGTGGGCAGGTAGCCGACGTCGGCGGCCAGGGCACCCAGGTCGCCGACATGGTTGGCGAGGCGCTCAAGCTCGAGGCCGATCCCGCGCAGGACCTGAGCCCGGGCACCGGGGACGGATTGCGACAGGGCCTCGCGGACCTGGCAATGGCATGTGGCATGGGCGACGGTCGAGTCGCCCGCGAGGGTTTCCGCATAGGGCAGCGAACGCGGCGTCGGGCCGCCGCGCATCGCCGACTCGACGCCACGGTGCTGGTAGCCGAGCGAGATCTCGAGATGAAACACCTCTTCGCCATGGCATTGGAAGCGGAAATGTCCCGGCTCGATGATGCCGGCATGCACCGGCCCGACCGCAACCTCGTGGACCTCCTCGCCCGCGACCTGGAAGAAGTCCCCGCCACCCGGCTGGATCGGCTGGTCCGTCGTCCGCCCCCAGGCGTCACGGCCCGTCCAAGACCGGTGATGGCGCACCGGCTTCAGCCACGGATGGCCGAGGGGCGTCAGGCCGAACTGCTCGGCAATCTCGCGCTCGAAGAGGTGCACCTGCGGACAGTGCGGGGTCAGCGACGGAAAGGCGTCGCCGTCGACCTCGGTGCGCGCGGCATGCAGCAGGTTCTCATGGTCGTCCGCGAGGACGGCGTAGAGGTGAGTCCGTCCGGGATCCGATGTCGGCGCCCCGAACCACGCCACGACCCGCTGTCCGGCCGCAACCGCCGCGGGGAGGGCGCGCGCCAGCTCGGCGAACGGCCGTGTCGGCACGGCCGCCAGGGGCACGGCCTGGCCGTTGGCCAACGTGGCCAGGGCAGGTGGCGCGGCGGTCATGGCGATCCCTCCAGGAAGTGCACGGCCTGGTCGAGCAGCGCCCGCAGCGGCGGGGGAATGTACAGCCCGAGCAGCAGCACCATGGCCATGAGGATCAGCGGGGGCAGGACCGTGAAGGCATCGTCACGGTAGGGCATCTCGCGCCCGGCGGCGGAGACCCGGCCCTGCACAACCTTGAGCACGGTCGCCCCCATGCCCACGAAGACCAGCAGCAGCAGCACCAGGAACAGGCCCGCGACGACCGGCCGTCCCGCGGCGAAGGCCCCGTTGAGGATGGCGAACTCGCTGACGAAGGGGCAGAACGGCGGCGAGCCGGTGATGGCGAGGAAGCCGACAAGGAAGAGGGTGCCGGAGAGGGGCAGCCGCCGCATCGCGCCGCCGACCTGGTCGGTGCTCTTGCTGCCATAGGCGCGGTGGATGTTGCCGGCGGTCAGGAACAGCACGCCCTTGGTCAGGCCGTTGGCGAACAGGTGGAGCATTGTGCCGAACAGGGCCGGGGCGCCCAGGCCAAGCCCCAGCACCAGGATGCCCATGTGCTCAACGCTGGAATAGGCGAGCATGCGCTTGTAGTCCCGCTGCCCGACCATGAAGACCCCGGCGACGGCCATCGAGAACAGCCCCATGAACAGCAGCAGCCGCGAGGCATAGGGGCCTTCCCCGGCCGCCAGGCAGACGCGATGGATCCGCAGCAAGGCCAGGAAGGCGCAACTGGTGACGCCGCCCGCCAGCATCGCCCCGACGACCCCCGGCGCCTCGCCATACGCGTCCGGCTTCCACGTGTGCATCGGCGCCAGGCCCATCTTCGTGCCGTACCCTACCAGCAGCAGGATGAAGGCCGCATGGAGCCAAGGCTTGGACATCAGCGGTGCCTGGCCCACCAGCCCCTCGACGGTCAACGCAGGCGCCAGCCCGGCATGCAGCGCGGCATAGGCCAGGAAGAAGGTGCCGAGCAGCGCCAGGGCGATGCCGACCGATCCGACCAGCAGGAACTTCCAGGTCGCCTCGATGCTCCGCTGCGTGTGGTTGAAGTAGATCAGCGGCGCCATCGCCAGCGTGGTCGCCTCGATGCCGACCCAGAGCAGCCCGAGATGATGCGCCCAGGCCACGAAGCTCATCACCCCGAGGAACGCCAGCAGGCAGCCGCAGAACAGCCGGTTGTCGCGCTCCCGGCGCTGGCGCAGGTAGCCGACCGAGTAGAGGGAACAGGCCAGGAACAGGACGCCGACCAGCAGCAGCACGATCCGTCCCGGTGGATCGAGCGCCAGCAGCGCCCCGGGCCCGGGCGGTGCCGCCGGATGCGCCAACGCCACCAGGACCAGCGTCAGATGGGCTGTCGCCGTCAACGGCAACAACCACGGCCGCAGCCGGTTGCTTGGCATCGACACCGCCACGGCGGCCAGCGCCAGCGGCAGGAAAATCAAGGCCAGGGCCATGGCATCACTCCTTCAGCGCGACCAGGTGACGCGTGTCCATCGACGAGAACGCCCGGTTGATGTGGTTGACGATGATGCAGATGACGAAGATGCCGACGAACAGGTCGAGCAGCACGCCCATCTCGACGACGAAGGGCAGCGCCTCGACCAGCAGCATGCCGAAGATGAAGATGCCGTTCTCCAGGATGAGGTAGCCGACCACCTGGGTGAGCGCCTTGTAGCGGCTGGTCAGAAGAATGAACCCAACCAGGATGGTGGCCAGCGAGGCCGGCACCAGCAGGGTGCCCTCATGCTCGACGGCCAGCGGCAGGTGCCGGGCCGAAAGCAGCGCCCCCGCCGTCACCACCGCCCCCAGGATCAGCGACGGCAGCAGGCCGATCAGCGGCTCCACCTCGCGCTTGATGTCGGCATCGCGCAGGGCGCGGATCATGATGCGGGGAATGACGATGCCCTTGAGCAGGACGGTCACCAGGGCCACCAGCAGCAGGGGCAGCGACAGGCGCCCGTGCACCAGCAGCGGCAGGACGCTGAGCAGGACGCCCTGCAGGGCCGCCGCGCGGATGACCGCGAGGATGCGGCTGGTGCCCAGCGCGAACAGGTTGAGCACCAGGACCATGACCAGGATCGAGTTGAGCGCGTGATCCATTCCCGTCACCTCGTCAGCAGGATGAAGCCAAAGGCACAGAGCAGCAGGGCGCTGACCAGCAGGTACGGCACGTGCCGCATCTGCAGCCGTGCCATCACCGACTCCACGGTGCCGACCGCCACGGCCAGCCCGAGCATCTCCCCGACCAGCAGGGGCCAGCCCAACCACGCCGGGACCGGCGGCAGCGGCACCACCACCGACAGCAGCACCGCCCCCAGCACCAGGAGCTTGAGCGAGGCCGCGTAGAGGATCATCCCGAGCAGCGGCCCGCCGTGGTCAAGCACCATCGCCTCGTGGATCATCGTCAGTTCGAGGTGCGTGTTCGGGTCGTCCACCGGAATGCGGCAGGTCTCGGCCAGCAGCACGGCGAAAAGGCCCAAGCCAATCAGGATCAGCGGCGCGGCCGAGGCCGCCGTGAAGCCCGTGGCCGGCCCGCGGAGCATGTCGGTCAGGCTCAGCGACCCCGACAGCTTCACCAGCACCAGGAAGGCGAAGAACAGGGCCGGCTCGGAGAGGCAGGCGAAGGTCACCTCGCGTGCCGCCCCCATGCCCTCGAAGGCGGAACCGGTGTCCAGCGCCGCCGCCGTGGTGAAGAAGCGGGCCAGGCCGAAGAGATAGGCGAAGAGGATCAGGTCGCCGGCGAAGGCGACCGGCGCGGGGTGCTGGCCCAGTGGCACGAGCAGCCCGGCGAGCAGCACGGCGGCTAGGGTGACAACCGGCCCGGCCAGGAAGATCCAGGTCGTCGTCGTGCTCAGCACCAGCCCCTTGCGCATCAGCTTGACCAGGTCGTGGTAGGGCTGCAGCAGCGGCGGGCCGCGGCGCCCCGCGAAGAGCGCCTTGGTCTTGTTGATCACCCCCAGCAACAGCGGCGGCAGCAGCAGCAGCACCCCGACATGAATGATGCGGTCGGTCATCGCTCAGCCTCCCCACAGGAGCAGCACAATCACCATCACCAGGATATACAGCGCATAGAGCTGCGTCTGCCCCTGCTGCAGGAGGTGAAGCCGCGGCACATGCCGGCCAAGCAGGCGGCCGCACGGCAGCACCACGCGGTCGAGGACGACGTCCGGCACCAGGCTCCGGAACGAGGCCTCCCGGGGAAAGGGCGTGGCCAGCGCGGGGGGCTCCCGTTGCGGCCAGAGCAGGAAGGCGAACATGCCCACCACGCCTTGGCCGAGGGATGAGCCGGTGTACTGCATGCGGGCCGTCGGCCGGGCATAGCCACAATCCCAGGTGACGGCACCGCGGCGCTGCCGGGCGCGGGGCAGGAGCGGCCAGGCCGCCGCCACCGCGGCCACCAGGGCCACCAGGGCGACGCCCAGCGCGGTGATCCACGCCAAGGCGCCGTCGGCAGTGGCCGTCACCGCCGCCAGGCCAGGCATCGGGGCCCAGGCCCGGGTCGCCGCCGCCAACATCGGCAGCGCCGCCATGGGCAGGAGCCCCAGCCCCAGGCATCCCGCCGCCAACACTCCCATGGGAACGGTCATCCAGGCCCCCGGATCACGGGCCTCGGGATGGACGGCGCGCGGCAATCCAAGGAAAACCGTGCCGAAGAGCTTGACAAAGCAGGCGACCGCAAGCGCGCCGATCATCGCCAGTGCCCCGACCGCCAACGCCGCCGCCGGCAAGGTGGCTCCCGGGGCACCGTCGAGCGTCCGGAACAGCCCCAGATAGAGCAGCCATTCGCTGGCGAAGCCATTCAGGGGCGGCAGCGCGCAGATGGCGACGGCCCCCACCAGGAACAGCCGCATCACCCACGGCATGCGCCTGGCCAGCCCCCCCATGCGGTCGAGGTCCCGGGTATGCGTCCCGTGGAGGATGGCACCCGCCGCGAAGAACAGCAGCGACTTGAAGAGGCTGTGGTTCCAGACGTGGAGCAGGGCCCCGCCCAGCCCAAGGAACACCCAGTCGGCGCGACCGCAATGACGACCGAGCAGCGCCAGCCCCAGGCCCATGGCGATGATCCCGAGGTTCTCGATGCTGCTGTAGGCCAGCAGCCGCTTCAGGTCCTGCTGGCCAAGGGCATAGGCGATTCCCGCCACTCCCGTGACCGCGCCGGCCGCCAGCAGCACGCCCCCCCACCAGGCGGCCGAGACCGGCAGCAGCGAGGTCATCCGCACCATCCCGTAGATCCCCATCTTGAGCATGACCCCCGACATCACCGCCGAGACATGGCTCGGGGCGTTGGCATGGGCTCCGGGCAGCCAGACATGCAGCGGCATCAGCCCCGCCTTGAAGCCGAATCCGACCAGCGCCAGCACGAACAGCGGCCCGCCCACGGCCGTCGACACCGCCATTCCCGGCGCCAGCGCGAAGGTGCCCGTGGCCTGATGCCACAGCGCGAACATCGCCATCAGGCAGAGGGTGCCGAGGTGCGTCGCCACCAGATAGATCCAGCCCGCCCGGCAGACCTCCGGATCGTCCTCTTCCGCCGTCGCGGCAAAATAGGCGGCCAGCGCCATCGCCTCCCAGGCGATCAGGAAGAGGATCCCGTCGCGGGCCAACACCACCAGCGCCATCGCCCCGGCCAGCAGGCCAAGGAACAATCCCAGTCGACGCCCGTTCCCAGGATGATCAACCTGCCGCCAATAGCCCAGGCTGTAGACGGCGCCCAGGGCGGGCACCACCAGCACCGGCAGCAGGAACAGGGCACCAAGGGCATCGAGCCCCACGACGAACTGGCCCCACGGCAAGGACCAGGCCACCTGCAGCGTCAGCGCGTCCCCGCCCGCGGCCACCAACCTCGCCACCCCGGCCAGCCCCAAGGCGCTGCCCGCCAGCATCAACGCCACCGTCAGCCGCTGCCCCGCGGCCGACCGCGCCGGCATCAGGCAGGCAGGCAGCCCGCTGAGGGCCAGCACCCCGATCGCCATCAGCACCAGTCCCAAGGATGTCATCACCCAATCTTCCTCTTCATTGCCTGCTCAGCCGCGTGAAAGCCAGCGGCCCACGATGTCCCGGAACGGCACCAGGGTGCACAGCAGCGCCACCACCGCCACCAGCATGTAGAACACATACTGCTGGATCAATCCCTGCTGGAAGCGGCGCAGCCACCCCAGATGTCGGCCCGCGGTGGCCGCCAGCGGCAGCAGCAGCCGGTCCAGGACGGCGTCGTCCACATGCGTATGCAGGCCCACAGGCCGCGGAACCGTACCGGCCAGGCGCGGCTGATGCCCGCGGGGATGCAGCACCCAGCCGAACAGCAGGACGAGGCTGTGCGCAAAGGAGGAGGCGGTGTACTGCATCCGCGGCGTCGGCCGGGCGTAGCCGCAATCCCAGGTGCCGACCCGCGGCGCGGCGCGACGGGGACGGAGCCAGGCGACCATGGCCAACCCCGCCCCAGCC
>CAZBDL010000189.1:0-6883 GCA_964490525.1 uncultured Victivallales bacterium
CTTCTTCCCCTTCGTCGTGACGTTCGAGGCACCGCGCTACTTCCTGCCAGCGGTCGGACTCTACCTCGGCCATCTCTTCGGCCTCGGGCGCGACGACACCGCCGCCAACCGCGCCTTCCTCCGCCGCCATCCCCGGGTGAGCATCGTCGTCGCTGGACGCAACGAGTCCAAGGTCATCGCCGACACCATCGAATCCCTCCTCGCCCTGGACTACCCGGACAAGGAGATCATCGTGGTCGACGACGCCAGCACCGACGACATGCACGCGATCTGCAAGCCCTATGCCGAAAAGGGCCTGATCCGGCTCTTCCGCAACGACCCGAAGGTCGGACGCGGCGGCCGCCCGGTCGCCTCCAACCTCGGCCTGCGCGCCGCCACCGGCGAATTCATCCTCAGCGTCGATGCCGACACCAGCTACGACTTCGACATCATCGAGCACATGATCGGCCCCTTCCACGACCCGCGCGTCGGGGTCGTCGCCGGCAACCTCAAGGTGCGCAACCGCGGCGCTTCGGTCTGGACCGACTTCCAGGCGATCGAATACATGATCTCGATCGGCGTATGGAAGCGCTGGACGACGATGATCGGGGCCACCATGCAGGCCTCCGGCGCCTTCGGGGCCTTCCGCCGCGAAGCCCTGCGCGACTTCGGCGGCTGGGATCCGGAGTTGGCCGAGGACGCCGACATCTCCCTGAAGGCCCGCAAGTGCGGCTGGCGGATCGTCTTCGCCCCGCATGCCATCGCCATGACCACCGTACCCGAGTCCCTGGCGGCCCTGGCCCGGCAGCGGGTGCGCTGGGACAAGGGCACCGTCCGCACCTACTTCCACAAGCATGCCGACCTGATGAAGTTCTGGCGCTATCCCTGGATCAACGCCTTCGAGATGGCCCAAGAGTACCTCATGACCTACCTGCTCAGCTTCGTCTATCCCGTCTATGTCGTGTTCATGCTCTGGCACGATCCGCGACTCCTCGCCTTCGCCTACCTGGTCGCCTACCTGGTCTATGTCGCCATGTCCCTCGGCACCCTGCTCGTCGGCCTCCACTTCAGCGAACGCGGCAAGGACGAGTCCAGCCTGCTTTGGTACACCCCCGTCTATCCCCTCTACAAGGAGATCTTCCGGTGGGTGCGCGTCTATGCCAACCTCATGGAGACCTTCCGCCTTGGCTACCGCGAATCCTACATCCCCGAGACCGGCTACCGCGACACGCCCACGTGGTGACCGCGCCATGGGCCCCGGCCCCAAAATCCCGCCGGGGACTGGCAAAGCCGTGAATTCCGCGGCATAGTATCGTTTGGCTCCAGCACGACGGCGGCGCGCGCCGCCCCACCTCGAACAGGATCCGACCATGAACGCCCGCAAATACGCCTATCCGGAACCGATTCCACTGACCGACCGCCAATGGCCTGACCGCCGCATCGCAGCCTCCCCCATCTGGTGCTCGGTGGACCTGCGTGACGGCAACCAGGCGCTGCCCATCCCGATGGATCCGGCCAAGAAGCTGCACTACTTCGAGACCCTACTCGGCATCGGCTTCAAGGAAATCGAGGTCGGCTTCCCCTCGGCCTCGCAGGACGACTTCACCTTCACCCGACGCCTGATCGAGGAGCGACGCATCCCCCCCGGGGTGCGCATCTCCGTCCTCACCCAGGCCCGCCAGCACCTCATCGACCGCACCGTCGAGGCGCTCGCCGACGTACCGGCCGCCATCCTCCACTGCTACGTGGCTACCTCCGACCTCCATGGCCGGCTCGTCTTCGGACGCGACCATGCCGGCGTCCGCGACATGGCCGTCAAGGGCACCCGCATGGCCGCCGAAGCCCTCGCCAAGGCCGGCCTGCGCGACCGCGTCGCCTACGAGTTCTCGCCGGAGGAGTTCACCGACAGCGACCTTGACTTCGTCGTCGACCTCTGCGAAGCCGTCTGCGAGGCGTGGGGCGGACGGGGCAAGGACGACTTCATCCTCAACCTGCCAGCTACCGTCGAGCGCCGCCCCCCCTACCAGTACGCCGACATGATCGAGTACTTCCGCAAGAAGTACCGCCATGGCGACCGCACGACAATCAGCGTCCACGCGCACAACGACCAAGGCTGCGCGGCGGCGGCCACCGAGATGTCGCTGCTGGCTGGCGCCGAGCGCGTCGAGGGCACCCTCTTCGGCCACGGCGAGCGCACCGGCAACGTCGACCTCATCATCCTGGCCATGAACCTGCACTGCCGGGGCATCGAGACCGGCCTGGACTTCTCCCGCATGGACGACATCGTCAAGGTCGTCGAGTCCGCTTCGATGATCCCGGTCCATCCCCGCCATCCATATGCCGGCGAGCTGGTCTTCACGGCGTTCTCGGGCTCGCACCAGGACGCAATCCGCAAGGGCCTGGAGTCGCGCGCCAAGGCGAGCGAGCTCTTCGGCGTGGAATGGAAGGTGCCCTACCTGCACGTCGACCCGGCCGACCTGGGGCGCTCCTACGAACGCATCATCCGCATCAATAGCCAGTCCGGCAAGGGCGGGGCCGCCTATGTCCTGGAGCACGAATTCGGAATCATCCCCCCGAAGGTCATGCATCCCGAACTGGGGCAGGCCGTCCAGCGCCTCGCCGACGCGACCGGCGCCGAGGTCAGCGCCGCCGATCTGCTGGCCGTCTTCCGCCGCGAGTTCATGGAGGTCCAGGGCCCCTATGAACTGCGCCAACTCCGCCGGGAGGGCGACCGCGAGGACGGCACCGTCCACGTCGAGGCGATCGTCGCTGTCGACGGCCGCGAGCATGCCGTCGCCGGCGAGGGCAACGGCCCGATCTCGGCCTTGGCCAACGCCTTGCGCGCCACCCCCGGCATGGTCGAGTTCCGGCTCGATGACTTCGTCGAGCAGTCCCTCGGCCATACCGCCGACGCCACCGCCATGGCCTATGTCTCCGTCGTCGCCAAGGACGTCAAGCACTTCGGCGTCGGTGAACATGCCAACATCGACCGCGCCGCCGCCGCCGCCCTGCTCGCCGCCCTCAACCGCACCGCGACCGTCCAGGCGAGACAACCATGATCCACGACCGCTTTCCGCAACCCCACCACCAGGCCAACCCCGCCGGAACCCCCTCGACCATGAAGAAGTCCTTGCTGGCCATCGGCCTCGTCATCGTCGCCGCGCATGTCGCGGTCATCGGCTATCTCATGTACCGCAACCGGCAGCAGCAGCAGCCCGAGCCGCCGCCCATCGCCGAGCCAGCCGGAAACACGCCTGATGCGTCGGTCCCCTCCGACCCCGCCGACCTCGGCCCCGCAGCCCGTCCCCGCAACCCCGGCCTCGGCAAGCCGTTCAACTACCAAGGGGCGGTCTTCGGCGATATCCCGACGGTCCCCGGATGCAACTTGGCCACCGGCGGCATCGCGGTCGACCTCGATTCCCGCCAAGTGCTCTGGGCCAAGAATCCGCGCCAGCCCGTGCCGATCGCCTCTATGACCAAGATGATGACCGCGTTGCTGGCCTTCGAGGACATCGACGCCTTGGCCGAGGTGGACCACGAGACCATGGTGCAGGTCACGCCCGCCGCCATGAAGATCGGCGGCAGCCAGGTCTATCTCGATGTCCGCGAGACCTTTCCGCTCGGAGAATTGCTCAAGACGATCATGATCTCGAGCGCCAACGACTCCTCCCACCTGATCGCCGAATTCCTGGGCCAGGGCGATGTCCAGGGCTTTGTCCGCCGCATGAACCGGCGCGCCGTCCAGCTGCGCCTCGCCGGCACCCGATTCCATAATCCCCACGGCCTGCCGGGAGCGAGCGCCGCCGAGGATAACGTCGGCACCCCCGAAGCCATGGTCATCCTTGCCGAACACCTTCTCGACCGCCCCGAGGCGGTCGCCTGGGCCTCAACCCGCATCGACTTCTTCCGCAAGGACTCCCCAAAGCCCTTCCAGCTCACCAACCACAATCGCCTAGTCGGGGACTGCCCCGGCGTCAACGGCATGAAGACCGGCTTCATCCAGCGCTCCGGCTTCTGCACCACGATCACCTGCACGCGGGGCGGACGGCGCATCGCCTGCTGCGTCACTGGCTTCCCCTCCCGCAAGGACCGCGACGACTTCGTTCGCCGCCTGCTCGACTGGTGCTACGGGCGCCCGGCCGTCGCGCCGACCCCAGCACCCAGGGAAACTGACGTCATCCCGAAGTAGGCGGGAGCCCCATGGCCAAACCTCCCGGCAACCACGTCAATCTCCCGACCAGGCCCCGCCCAGACTGGGAGAACCAACGCGTCACGGCCATCGGCCGCGCCCCCTCCCACTGCCCCCTGGGGGCGTATGCCGACGTCCGCCAGGCCACCGACGGCGACCGCACCGCCTCCCCCTTCGTGCAGTCGCTGGACGGACGCTGGCAGTTCCGCCTCTTCCCCTCTCCTGAATCCGTGCCTGCGGACTTCGCACAACCCAAGTTCGACTCCTCCGCCTGGGACCAAATCAAGGTTCCAGGAAACTGGGAGACACAGGGCCACGGCAAGCCGATCTACACGAATGTCGACTATCCGTTCCGCTTCGACGATCCCGATGCCCACCATGTTTTGGCCATGGAATCCGCCATGCAGCGTGGCGTCATGCCCTGCCGTCCCCGCCCCCCCTTCGTCCCGGCCGACAATCCCACCGGCTGCTACCGCACCACGTTTGCCGTGCCAAAGGCGTGGGCCGGGCGCCGTGTCTGGCTGCACTTCGGAGCCGTCGAGTCCACCTGCCGCTGCTGGGTCAATGGCCACTTCGCGGGATATTCGCAGGACAGCAAGCTGGATGCCGAATTCGACATCACCCCGTGGCTCCAGCCAGGCGACAACATCCTCGCCGTGACGGTCTTGCGCTGGAGCGACGGCACCTACCTCGAGGACCAGGACTACTGGCACCTCGCCGGCATCCAGCGCCCCGTTCGGCTGGTCGCCAAGCCCTCCCCCGGCATCCGCGACCTCAAAGTGCAGGCCACCCTCGACGAGGCCTGCCGCGACGGCCTCATGCGCGCCTGGTGCTGGATCGACGAGGTGCCCCGCCAAACCTCCTGCCACATCCGCTTCCGGCTGCTCGACGCCGCCGGACGCGCAGCCATGCCCGAGGCCATCGCCCCAGTCGCCGAAATCACCCCGATGTACCGCGGCGGCGATCCGCTGCGCCAGGCCGGGGCCGCCAACCTCGCGGTGCGCATCCCCACCCCCGCCGCCTGGACCCCCGAGACCCCAGGCCTCTACATCCTCGTCACGACCCTCCTTGGACCGAACGGCGAGGAACTCGATCACGAAAGCTGCCGCATCGGCTTCCGCACCATTACCATCAATGCCGAGGGCGTCATCACCCTCAATGGCCGACGCCTCGTCGTCCGCGGCGTCGACCGCCATGAGCACCACCCCGAGCACGGCCGCGCCGTGCCGCCGGAGCACATGCGCGCGGAAATCCTCGCCATGAAGCGGCTGAACTTCAATGCCGTGCGCACCAGCCACTACCCCAACGACCCACGCTGGCTCGACCTCTGCGACGAACTCGGCCTCGCCGTCGTCGCCGAAACCAACCTCGAGACCCATGGCCTCGCTGCCACCCTGAGCAACGACCCGGAATGGGCCGAGGCCTACCTCGAACGCGCCCGGCGCATGGTGCTGCGCGACAAGAACCACCCGTCCATCCTCTTCTGGTCCCTCGGCAACGAGTCCGGCGTCGGCCCCCATCATGCCGCTATGGCCGCCTGGATCCGCCGCTACGACCCCACCCGGCTGGTCCAGTACGAAAGCGGCGACCCCGGGCCCGACGTCACCGATCTCCGCGTTCCCATGTATCCCGGACTCGACTGGGTCGCCGAAACCCTCGCCGACCGGCGCGACAACCGCCCCATGGTCCTCTGCGAATACGCCTACGCCAAAGGCAACAGCTCCGGCAATGTCAGCAAGTTCTGGGACATGGTCGAACGATTCCCCCGCTTCCAGGGCGGCTTCGTCTGGGACTGGGCCGACAAGGCCCTCGTCCAGACCGCGCCCGACGGCCAACGCTTCTGGGCCTATGGCGGCGACTTCGGCGAGGAGGTGGTCGACGTCGAGCCCCCGATGTGCCTCAATGGCGTGGTCCAGCCTGACCTCACGCCCCACCCCGGGGCCTGTGAGATCAAACATGTCCAGGCCCCTGTCCGGGCCCGCGCCAAGGATCTCGCCAAGGGCCTCGTCGAAATCCTCAACCGCCATCTCGCCCTCGGACTCTCCCATCTGGAGATCCACTGGACGCTGAGCGTCGATGGCGTCATCCGCCAGCAGGGCGTCCTGCCCGCCCCCGACGCCCCCCCCGGCGATGCCGCCGACCTGGCCATTCCCTTCACCCCGCCCGATGCCCTCCCGCCAGGCGCCGAGACCTTCCTCGACCTTTCCTTCCAATTGGCCCATGACCTGCCTTGGGCCCCGGCCGGTCACGAGATCCGCCACGACCAGTTCCCCCTTACAGGCCTGGCCCGCAGCCTGCGCCCACCCCATACCCCCCGGCGACCGGACGGATCAATCACCGTTGGGGAGACCCAAGCCGGCCTCGACATCGAATCCACGGGCGGACTCCATCTGACCATCGACCGCGACACCGGCGCCGCCGTCGGCCTGGCCATGCACGGCAAGCTCCTCTGGTCGGGCCCAACCCCGAACTTCTTCCGGGCCCCGACCGGCATCGACAACGCCACCGGCGGCCACGGCATCGTCCAGGCCTGGCGCGCCGTCGGCCTCGACCGGATCCGCCCCGTCTGCACCGCCCTCCGCGCCTTCCCCCTCGGCCAGCACGAGGTTCTCGTCGAGACCGAGACCGAGGCGGGGCCGCCCGATGCCACCCCCCTCTTCCGCTGCGTCCTCCAGTGGCGGATTGCCGCCAGCGGCACCGTCACCCTGCACCATG
>CAZBDL010000190.1:0-6871 GCA_964490525.1 uncultured Victivallales bacterium
CGCCAGCGAACGCCGCATCACCCGGATCCTCGCCCGCCTCACCCTCGACGAGAAGATCACCCTGCTCGGTGGCGAGCACAAGGGCACCATCGCCCTGGAAAAGAAGGGCATCCCGAAGATCTACTTCGCCGACGGCCCGATCGGTGTCCATTGGTGGTGCGAAGCAGCCACCGCCTATCCGGCGCTCATTGCCCTGGCAGCCAGCTGGGACATCGCCCTCGCCGCCAAGATGGGCCAGTCCCTCGGCCGCGACTGCCGCGCCCGCGGCGTCCATGTCCTGCTCGCCCCCGGCGTCAACCTCTACCGCTCGCCCCGGTGCGGACGCAACTTCGAATACCTCGGCGAGGATCCCTGGCTGACCTCGCGCCTCGCCGTCGCTTACATCCGCAACCTCCAGGACCAGGGCATCGCTGCCACCGTCAAGCACTACGCCCTCAACTTCCAGGAGTACGACCGCCACGGCGTCAGCTCCGACGCCGACGAGCGCACCCTGCGCGAAGTCTACCTCGCCACCTTCGAGGCCGCCGTCCGCGAAGCTGGCGTCGCCGCCGTCATGACCGGCTACAACCTGGTCAACGGCCAGCACTGCTCCGAGAATGGATGGCTGATCGACCAGGTCCTGCGCCGGGACTGGGGCTTCGACGGCCTGGTCATGTCCGACTGGGCCTCCACCTACTGCGCGGCCGGGGCCGCCAATGCTGGCCTCGACCTGGAGATGCCGACCGCCAGATTCCTCAACCGCGAGAAGCTCAGGACCCTGCTCGCCAACGGCGTCGTCAGCGAGGCCTGCCTCGACGAGAAGGTGCGCCGCCTCCTCCGCCTCGCCGTCTGCTTCGGCTGGCTCGACCATCCCCGCCAGGACACGGCGATTCCCCTTGACGACCCGGCCACCGCCGCCGTCGCCCTCGAAATCGCCCGCCGCGGCACCGTCCTGCTGAAGAACAGCCGCCGCTTCCTGCCCCTCGACATCCGCCGTCTCCGTCGCCTCGCCGTCATCGGCCACCATGCCGTCCAGCCCGTCATCTCCGGCGGCGGCAGCGCCTACACCCAGCCCTTCCGCGCCACCAGCATCCTCGACGGCCTCCGCGCCCTCGCCCCGGATTCCGTCGAGATCGTCCATGCCGAGGGGCTCAACCCATTCCGCCACAAGGACACCTTTGCGAAGTCCGCCTTCCTGACGCCGGACGGCCGCCCCGGCCTGCGCGCCGAGTACTTCGGCAACCAGCACCTGGCGGGAGAGCCCGTCGCCGTGCGCACCGACGCCCATCTCGCCTTCCGGTGGCACGACGACACCCCGCCCGCCCCCGGCGTCGACCGCTGGAACTTCTCGATCCGCTGGCGCGCCCTGGTCGTCCCGGAGACCGATGGCGACCACGTCTTCTATCTGAAGAGCAACGACGGCTTCTGCCGCGTGCTGGTCGATGGCCAGACGGTCATCGACACGGCCACCTCGGTCAACCGCAACGGCGGCCTGAACCGGGGCCTCGTCGCCTTGCGCCGCGGACATCGCCACGAACTGGTCGCGGAGTACCGCCAGGAGAAGGGCTGGAACAGCTTCCAGCTCGGCTACGAGCACGCCGACGCCTGGCGGCAGGATCTCGCCCCGGCCCTCGCCCTGGCCCGCGACGCCGATGCCGTCGTCCTCGCCACCGGTTTCAACGCCGATACCGAGAGCGAAGGGTTCGACCGTCCCTTCGGCCTCGACCTGGCCGAGCAAACCCTCGTCCGTGAAGTCTGCGCCGCCAACCCCAAAACCGCCCTCGTCCTCTATGCCGGCGGCGGCGTCGACCTGGCCCCCTGGCTCGGCCAGGTGCGCGCCCTGCTTCAGGCCTGGTATCCCGGACAGGAAGGCGGCACCGCCATCGCCGAGATCCTCCTCGGCCAGGTCAATCCCTCCGGACGCCTTCCCTTCACCATCGAACGTCGCCTCGCCGACCGCTCCTCACACGACTGCTACCATGACGCCGACGGCGACCGGCGCGTCCTGCTGGCGGACGGCGTCTTCACCGGCCACCGCCATTTCGACCGGCACAACATCAAGCCCCTCTTCCCGTTCGGCTTCGGCCTCGGCTACACCACCTTCGGCTACGGCAAGATGAGCCTCTCCGCCACGCGCATCCCCCGCAATGGCACCGTCACCGTCTCCTGCGAGGTCGCCAACCTCGGCGACCGCCCCGGCACCGAGACCGTCCAGCTCTACGTCCAGCCACCCCGCAGCCCGCATCCGCGCCCGGTCAAGGAGCTCAAGGGCTTCGCCCGGGCGGACATCCTTCCCGGAAAGCGGAAGACTGTCCGCATCAAGCTCCAGGCCAAGGATCTACGCTACTTCGACCCCGACCGCCGGGACTGGGCCATCGTCCCCGGGCGCTACCGCCTCCTCCTCGGCGCCAACGCCACCGACATCCGCCTCCAGGCTACCCTCGACGTCACCGGCTGAGTCCTGCGGCGAGCCTCCGCAGCAAGCATTCACCTAAAAATCCACGCCCGTCAAGCCGCCACCCCGAGGCGCTTTCGGCGAAAGCGCCATACACACCCCGCCGAGTTAAGAAGCACGCATCTATATCATCAATACGCCGCACCTGATTTATCGATTTCCATCGATGCCGAGCAGGCGCTATCTTTCCCGCAAATAAGGAGCACTGCCATGCGCCACCTCACGTGCGGAATCCTGGCCGTCATCCTCCTCGCCGGCACCGGCTGCGCCCACTCCCTGATGAAGGGTTCCCCTTTCTACACCGGCAGCGTCATGGTCGGCATCGCCAAGGGCGGGGAAAAAGTCCGCTGGGACGACCCCGAGGCCGCCGAGGTCAAGGAAATCACCCTGGCCGACGTCGGCGGCGCGGAACTGGCCGCCGACCGCGTCAACGTCTGGCCCATGTTCTATCATAACCTGCTCATCACCAGCATTCTATGGCCCATGGCCGAAGTCAACGACGTCGGCTGGAAGGTTCGGCCACTGGTCTCCGTCGACCGCTACCGGGAGGAATACCGCGTCCTGCTCGGCGGCTGGCACGGCAAGACCGATACCCACTACGTCGTCCCGCTCTATTTCCGCAAGGGCAACGACTTCGCCAGCCTGCTCTATGTCAAGGACGGCAACCGCCACCTTCTGCCGCCCCTGCTCTCCTACTGGCGCCCTGGCCATTTCGGCATCCTCTACCCGCTGAGCGACGTCAACACCCGAACCGGCGAGAGCCATGTCATCCCGCTCTACATCAAGGACGAGGACGGCTGGTACACCCTCCTCGCCGGGTCGGGGAAGGACTTCCGCTACGTCCTGCCGCCGCTGCTGATCATGACCGGGACCGACGGCGACCAGCCGGGCTACCATGCCTGCTGGCCGCTGTTCAGCCTGACCCCCACCGAGAAGAAATGCTACTCCTTCCCGCTCTTTTCCTACAATGGGCAGACCGATCCCGACGGCGATTGGGCCTTCAACTATCTCTGGCCGCTGGGCTGGACCGGACGGGAAGGATCAACCACGCATGCCGCCTTCTTTCCGCTCTTGGGATATGAGAGCGATGAGATGCTGATCACCCCGCTGGGCGGTTGGCTCGACGATGGCGACACCGTCCTGGTCGTTCCGCCGCTCTACATCCGCGATCGCGACAGCCGCGGCACCGACCACAACCTCCTTTGGCCGTTCGGCAACCTCCGCATCGCCGACCGCGAAAAGGATCCCGCCGCCGCTGCCATCCAGGGCCATTTCTTCCCGATCTTCGCCCACTACCGGGACGCCGGAAGCCGCTTCCGCCTCCTGCTCTTCCCGTTGTACATGGACTACGAGGAGCAGGGAGAGTCGGCCACCACCACCTGGCGCTGGTGCTTTCCGGTGCATTACGGCTACAACTCACCGACATGTCGACATGCGAACTGGGGCATGCTGGCAGGGACGAAGACCGAGACCATCGCCGGCGAACCCCGCTCCTCCGCCTACCTCCTGCCCTTCTACTACCATGATTGGGAGGCCGAGGCCACCTGGCGCCCGGAGAAGAACGCGGAGGGGGAGGAAGAATGGATCCGCCACGAGACCGCCACCGAGACCCGATTCATCCTGCCCGGCATCCTGACCTCCAGCAACGTGGAAAAGAGGACGTCCACCTTGACCATCCTGCCGGTCTATTCCGGACGTCGCGAGGGCGACCAGACGTCGCACAGTTCCCTGCTTTGGCTGTTCACCCGCAAGGCCGACCTGGCGGCGGGAACCGTCAACGCCCAGGCTCTCTGGTACCTGGTCAGCTACGACCGCCAGGCCGCCACCGGGGACCTCCCAGCCACCACCAACACCCGCATCCTCTGGAAGCTCTACCACCGCGAACGCCACGGCGACGAGGTCAACACCGACATCTTTCCCTTCATCGCCTGCTCACGCAGCCCGGAGCACTCCCGCCTCTCCTTCGCCTGGCGCTTCTTCAGCATCGACCGCACCCCCGACGCCACCCGCGTCCACCTCCTCTTCCTACCCGTCTGGTGGTGAGGAGCCGCCGGGGCCGGGGGCAGGAGCCCGCCGACGCCGGTGAACGGTGAACGGTGAACGGTGAACGGTGATCGGTGATCGGTGGCCGGTGGGTGACCCGTGATCGGTGATCGGTGCCCAAAGCACGAGCACGAGAGTGGAGACTGGGTGATTTCAGTCCCGAAGGTCAGAGATCCCGCCTGCGTCGCATGTCGGGAGACGGCATAACTTAGCCAGGGCCCTGGGGGAGACGCATCACCCCAATGCCTGGAGCCCTAAAGGGGCGAAAGAACGGGTACCAAGGACGAGGACGCTCCCCGCCACAGCCACGGCGTGGCAAGCTCCGCATTTCCACCATGCCCCATACCATGCCACGACGGTCGGCAAGCCTCCGGCGTTTTCTTACAAGTAAGACGAAATGGGCGTAAAAAAGACCATGCGGAAGCCCGTATGGGCATCTTGTCGGTTGTCCACGCCATGCACGAGCACGGGGATCCGAGGCCGTGGACAACGCCCGTGATCGGTGATCCATGGCCAAAGCACGAGGACGAACACGCGACCCGCGACCGGTGACCGGCATCCTGCGAGGGATTTGCTTGCCCGTGTCCCCGGGGTATATGTATGGGGTCTCCGGCCCGGGCCATGGACGGCCCCGGTGGACGCCCGCCTTCCCAACCCCCCTTTGGATACCCTTCCCATGGCTGACCAGACCTCGCCTCCTCCGTTCGACATCGGCACCGAGATTTGGGCGCGCAAATACCGGTTCCAGGGCCGCACCGGAGTGCGCGCCGACCGCACCGTCGCAGACTCCTGGGAACGGGTGGCACGGGCGGCGGCAGCGAACGAGCGCGAGCCGAAGCGCTGGGCCAAGACGTTCGGCGAACTGCTCGCCGACTACCGCTTCCTGCCGGGCGGGCGGATCCTCGCCAACGCAGGCACCAAGCGGCCGCAGGTGACGATGCTCAACTGCTACGTGATGAATCGGATCGACGACTCGATCGAGGGCATCTTCGACACCGTCAAGGAGGCCGCCCTGACCCAGAAGCAGGGCGGCGGCGTCGGATTCGACTTCTCCACCATCCGTCCGGCGGGCTGCCACATCAGCGGCTGCGAGGCGGAGTCCTCGGGCCCGCTCAGCTTCATGCAGGTGCTCGACGCCACCTGCCGCACGATCATGAGCGCGGGCCAGCGGCGCGGCGCCCAGATGGGCGTCCTGCGCTGCGACCACCCGGACATCGAGAAGTTCATCGACGCCAAGCGCCACAACGCCGCCCTGCAGATGTTCAACCTCTCGGTGGCGGTGACCGACGCCTTCATCGCCGCCGTCCGCGCCGACCAGCCATGGGACCTGACCTTCGGTGGCCAGACCTACCGCACCGTCTCCGCCGTCGCCCTCTGGGAGAAGATCATGCGCTCGACGTACAACTACGCCGAGCCCGGCTTTCTGCTCGTCGACCGCATCAACGCCCTGAACAACCTGTGGTACGCCGAGACCATCGCTGCCACCAACCCCTGTGGCGAACAGCCGCTCCCCCCGTACGGGGCCTGCCTCCTCGGCTCGGTCAACCTCACCCGCTTCGTCCGCGCCCCCTTTACCGCCAAGGCAAGCGTGGACCTGGACGGCATCGCGGCGACGGCGGCCGCGGCAGTGCGCTTCCTGGACAACATCATCGACATCAGCGGCTACCCCCTGCCACAGCAGCAGGCGGAGGCGGCGAGCAAGCGGCGCATGGGCATCGGCATCACCGGCCTGGCCGACCTCTTCCTGTTCCTCGGCCTGCGCTATGGCAGCCCGGAATCGGCCGACCTCGCCGCCCAGATCATGGCGACGATCCGCGACGCCGCCTACGAGGCCAGCGTGCGCCTCGGCCGCGAGAAGGGGGCCTTCCCGCTGTTCGACGCCGCCAAGTACAGCCAGGGCAAGTTCATCCAGGCGCTGCCCGCCGGGCTGCGGCGCGACATCCGCCGTCATGGCCTGCGCAACTCGCACCTGACCTCGATCGCCCCGACCGGCACCATCAGCCTCTTCGCCGGCAACATCTCCAGCGGCCTCGAGCCCGTCTTCGCCTGGCACTTCCGCCGCAAGATCCGCAACGGCCACGAGAACGACGTCAGCGAGGTCGAGATCGCCGACTACGCCTACCGCGCCTTCCGGGAGCGGCGCAAGGGACGCCCCGACGAGCCCCTGCCCGCGCACTTCGTCACCGCCGCCGACATCGCACCCGCCGAGCACCTCGCCATCCAGGCGGCCCTCCAGCCGTTCGTCGACAGCTCGATCTCCAAGACGATCAACGTCCCCACCGACTTCCCCTACGAGGACTTCAAGGGCATCTACCTGAGCGCCTTTGACTTGGGGCTGAAGGGCTGCACCGCCTTCCGGCCCTCGGAGCACATCGCGGGGTTCCTCACCACGGC
>CAZBDL010000191.1:0-6853 GCA_964490525.1 uncultured Victivallales bacterium
CGCCATGCCTCGCTTCACGGATTCCTGCGTCATCTGCAATCCCTCGGGGCCGTCAACGCTGTCGCCCCGCCACTTTCTCCGGACCGGTTGCGCCGGATGTTGCGCCGGGATCCTGGCCCAGTCACAGCCCATTACCAGGTTGCCACCTTGATCCTGTGGAAAAGTTCGGAATCCCCACTAGAATAGGCTTGCCCTCAGCCACGACCACGGAAGGATGTCGCCATGAGATGCCGCCATCTAGCTCTCGCCATCATGCTGGCCATGTTCGGCCGGATGTCCCTTGCCGTGGCCGCCGACGCCGCTCCGTCAGCCGCCCCGCAGGAGGAAGCTCCGGCCGAGGATCTCGCTCGGCGCCTTGCAACCCTGGAGCGTGAGGTTCGCGAACTGCGCGAGATCGTTGCCCCGCTCCAGCGGCGCCAGGCGGCGGCGCGGCGTCAGCAGGAATTGCAACGGCACGCCCGGGAGCGCCGAGAGGCCGAAAAGGCCAGCTTTTCCGAGGCCGAACTGGCCGAGATCGAAGCCTTGTCCAAGACCGCAACTCAGCACTGGGGAAAGCCAGAGGGTGAGGCCGCGCTTGCCACCCTGGCGGAGAAGTTCCCCAAGGCCGACCGCACCGGTGCCGTCTACCTGCAGGTGGGGCAGATGCGCCGCGACGAACAGGGCGAGCAGTGTCTGCGTCTCGCCGCCGAGCGGCATGGCGACAGCATCAATGCCGCCGGCGTGCAGGTCGGCCCCCTCGCCCGCCTGCTCCTGGGCATGCGGCTATGGAACAGCGACCGCAAGGATGAAGCGCGACGACTCTTTGCCGAGATCCGCGACCGCTTTCCCGGTGCCATCGGCCCGCGCGGCAACCTGCTGGCCGAGATGCTTCCCGCGGGCTGGGAGAAGGCCGATTCTGCCGCCCCCCCCAGTCCCGAATGACGCCTCTCCAGTCATCGCCAGGGCCATCTAGACATGCCCAATGCCCGGCAAGCCTCCTCTCCCTGCAATCCGCCATGCCCGCCGAAAGTCCGCCGCCATGCGTGCCGTGATCTACAACATCGCCTACGGCACCGGCGCGCCGCCCGCATCCGGACTCGGACGGCTATGGACTGCGCATCGCTATCTGCGGACGTCGCAGACCCATCTTGAGCGCGTCATCGGCTTCATCGAGCACTGCGCGCCGGACATCGTCGGCCTGGTCGAGGTCGACACGGGCTCCTACCGCACCGGCCACCTCAACCAGGTCGAAATCATCGCCGGCCATCTCCAGCATCACTATTGCAGCTCGGTGAAGTACGGGCGCCGTTCGCTGGGGCGCGCCCTGCCTTGGTTTCGCCACCAGAGCAATGCCGTGCTGACCAAGGGGTCCATCCCGGCCAGCCGGTTCCATTTTTTCCCCTTGGGCTTCAAGCGCCTGATCATCGAGGTCGAGATGCCCGGATTCCGCTTCTTCCTGGTCCACCTGGCGCTGCAGCAAGGCGTCCGTCGGCAGCAGTTGGCGCACCTTGCCGACCTGGCCGGCGGCAATGGCCCGGTAATCATTGCCGGCGACTTCAATTGCTTCCGCGGCGAGGACGAGACCGCGGACCTGCAGCGCCGCCTCGACCTCATCAATCCGAACCGCAAGGGCATGCCGACCTGGCCCTCATGGGATCCCCGGCGCCAACTCGATGCCATGCTCTGCTCGCGGGGCATCCGCATCCATGGCTTCCGCATTCCCGACGTGCGCTATTCCGACCACCTGCCGGTCATCCTCGACTTCGAGGCCTAGCGCCAAAGACGAACGCCCTGCGGTTCCGGGAACCGCAGGGCGGCGAATGCATCTGCGCGACGGGGAGGACGGCTACTTCACCACGCCGCTCAAGCCGGGGACATTGGCGCTCTGCCACTCGAGGTACTGCTCGCCGAACTGCCCCAGGTTCATCCAGGTGAAATAGGCCAGCAGGAGCAGCGCGACGATGGCAGCAATCGCAAACGCGATGTGACCTTCGTCGGCGCCGGCATTTCCCGAAGCCATCTGCGCCGCCGGCCGCGACATCATCGGCTCGGGCTCCATGCCGGTATCCGTGTCGCCGGGCTCGCCGCCGCCCGCCGCGGCGGCCGCTGGCGCGGCGGCGGGAGAGGCCGGGGACTTCAGCTTGGTGGTGCGCAACTTGAGGGTCTTCTTGGACGCCGCCGCTCCCTCGGGAATGGTCGCGTCCATGTCGTCCGCCGCAGGTTCCTCGGGCAACTGCACAGTCGGAGCCGAGGGCCGGGCCAAGGCGGCCGTCGCCTCGTCGTCGCCGCCAAGCTTGGTCGTCGGATCGGAGGGCTTGGCCGGAGCCTCGGCCGGCTTCTTGGGCACCAGGCGGATCGTCTTCTTCGTTTGCTGAACCCCCTCCTCGGCGGCAGCCTCCGGTTCGGGCGCGGGCTTGACCTTGATCGTCGAAGCTCCAGCCTTAGGGGCGTCGTCGGCGTCGTCCGCGGCCGAGGTCTGCACCGTGCCGGCGGAGGGGCGAAGCTTGATTGTCTGCTTGGCGCCGGGCAGGACCGGCTTGACGGCGGCGGCGCTCTTGGACGGCTTCTCGATCTTGACCGTCGCCGCGTCCTCGTCGTTCTCCTTGGCCGCCGTCACCCCGGGCTCGAGGTCGCTGCGGTCCATGGAGACGGTCTCCTCCTCGCTCTGGGTGCCATCGGCCATCTTCATCGGCTTGAGCTTGATGGTGCGCCTTCCATCCGCCGCCGGCGCGGCGGCCGGGGCATCGGCGGCATTGGCGGCCGGGGCAATCTGGGTCACGGAGGAGGGCTTGATTGTGGCCTTGGCGGGATCCTGCAGGACCACCTTTTGGGGCTCCTGTCCGGCGGCATTGGCGCTGGCATCGTCCGACATGATCCGATCTCCCGTTCGTTATGGCCGCTTCGCCCAGACGCGCGGCAGGCCGTTGTGAGCACGAAGCATTCGGTATTATATCCACCCGGGGCGGATATGCAAACGGAATTTCAGCGCTGCTGGAGCTGGCGCTCGAGCAGGCCGAGGGAACGGTCGACGTGCTCGGCCACGCCCCGCTCGGCGCCGATGCGGTTGCAGGCATGGATGACGGTCGCGTGGTTGCGCCCGCCGAAGGCGCTGCCGATTTCAGTGGTGGAGTGGCTGGTCAGGCGGCGGCACAGGTACATGGCGATCATGCGGGGCACGGCGATGTTCTTGGGGCGGCGGCTGCCGGTCAGGTCAGCGACGCGCAGGTCGAAATGGTCGGCGACGCGCTTCTGGATCGCCTCCATGGTGATGCGCGCCGTCATCTCCTGCTCCAAGTAGGAGGAGAGGATCTCGCGGGTGGTGGCGACGGTCGCCGCCGCACCGGAGAGGGAGCAATAGGTGATCAACCGGGTCAGCGCGCCCTCGAGGCGCCGCACATCCGAGCTGATGTTGTCGGCGATGAAGTAGAGCACCTCGTCATCGAACTTCATCAGGTGCTCCTCCTGCTTCTTGCGCAGGATCGCCAGCCGCGTCTCCATGCCCAGGGGGATGATCTCGACCGTCAGCCCGGAGTCGAAGCGACCGACCAGCCGCGCCTCGAGGCCATCGATCTCCGATGGCCGCTTGTCGGAGGTCAGCAGGATCTTCTTGTCCGTGTTGTGCAGGGAGTTGAAGGTGTTGAAGAACTCCTCCTGGAGCTGCTTGGTCTTGGCGAGGAACTGGACGTCGTCGATGAGCAGGTAGTCGGCGCGGCGGAAGCGCTGGCGGAATGCGGCATGGCGCTGCTTCTTGAGGGCATCGACGTACAGGCTGACGAACTCCTCGCAGGTGACGTATTCGACGACCGCGTCGGCGCGCAGACGGACGGCCTCGTGGACCACCGCCTGGAGCAGGTGGGTTTTGCCCAAGCCGTTGCCGCCGTAGATGAAGAGGGGATTGGTGTTGACGCCGATGGAGGACTTGCGGACCATGCCCATGGCGGCGGCATGGGCAAACCGATTCTCGGGTCCGACCACGAAGTTCTCGAAGGTGCAGCGGCTGCGGCAATTGGCGGGCAACGTTTTCCCGGACACGGTGGGTGGCGGCACGGCGGCCATTGCGGGCATTTCCGGCGGCTCGTCGACCCCATGCCCCGGCTCATAGCGCGGCTGGACGGGCCGTCCCGCCGCGCGGGCGAGGGCGTCGCAGAGCAGGTCGCCATAGTGGGTTTCGAGCCAGTTGGCGAAGAACTCGTCGGAGACGCCGAGGCGGATCTCGTCCCCGTCCAGGCCCAAGGGGACAATGACGCCAAACCACTGCCGCAACGTCTCCGCGCTGAGCACACCGGACAATTCCCTGAGGGCGCCTTGCCATAGCCGCGGCAGGGCCGCCTGGTCATGCGTTCTGGACATGATTTTAGCCTCAACAGGTCATACTTATCAACAGTGCCCGCCATTCCCGCCGGGATTCCCGGCGGGATCGCCCTCATTTTCCTCTTGCCGTCTCCTCCGGCTTCGCCTCCACGAAACCGTCGCCGACCACCGCATGCCACCTTGGCATTCGCCTCAAATGAGGCTGGACGGCGGCATCGGCGACCGATCTCGCCATCGCCGGAGGCATCCCTTCCGCGCCGGGCGGACGGACGTCTTCGGCGAAGCGCTAAATCCTCATCAAAGAACGGCTTGGAACGCCACCGCGAGGGACGCATGCGGACTTGTCAACAGGTTGTTGACAGACCCCTCTGGTGCCCCGTGGGACGCTGACAATCTAACGACATCTTAACGGATGGCAAGCGATTTTTCCGGGGGAGCGGCGACTTCTGTTGTAAGTCATTGCAGGGAAGCTAAATTATTTTTCCGGAAAACCCCGTTGCGAAAGGACCACGGATGACCTCCCCCGAAGCCATCGCCCACGCCCCGCGGGCTCTGTACATCGTGGACTATTGCCTGAGTCCGGAGGAGCGCTTTGTGCATGCCGGCATCCTGACCGAGGGAGAGGCCATCCTGGCGGTGGGCGGCGCCTCGGCGTTCGAGCGTGAAGAGGGGTTGCGCATCATTGAGCTGCCGGGGTGCTATGCGTTGCCCGGCCTGGTGGACACGCACATCCATGGCGCGGGGGGGTTCGACTCGAGCACGCCCGAGACCCCCGGGACCAACCCGGCGATGATGAGCCGCACCCTGGCCATGCACGGCGTCACCTCTTTCGTGCCGACCATCGTCTCCGGGCCGCGGGCGCGGATGCTCAATTCCATCGCCTTCCTGGCCAAAGAGATGAACCATGAGCATGAGGGCGCGGAGCCGGTCGGCATCCATCTCGAGGGCCCGTTCATCAACCGCCAGAAGCACGGGTCGCAGGACGAGGCGGACATCCGCCCCGTCGATCTGGGCGAGGCCCGGGAGCTGATCCAGGCAGGCGGCGGGGCCGTGCGCACCATGACCTTCGCGCCGGAACTGGACGGCGCGGTCGCCTTGATTGAAATGCTTCTCGAGCATCATGTTGTGCCTTCCATGGGGCACAGCCTGGCGGACGAGCCGTCGGTCGTACGGGCGGTTGATGCGGGTGCCCGCCGGGTCACCCACATCTTCAACGGCATGCCGCCGCTGCACCAGCGGGCGGTGGGGTTGACCGCGGTCGCCCTGACCGACGACCGGGTGGACATCGAGATGATCCTCGACGGGGCGCATCTGCACCCGCGGATGGTCGACCTGGTCTGCCGGACCAAGCCGATCGCCCGCATCATCGGGGTGAGCGACGCCATTCAGGGGGCGGGCCTGAACGACGGCACCTACCATCTGGGGCAGACGGAGATCAACGTCCGCAACGGCCGCTCGATGACCCATGACGGAGTATTGGCGGGGACGACGCTGACGCTGGAGCGGGGCTGGCGGCATCTGATGCAGTTCACCAGTATTGCGCTGACCGACGCGGCGGCCTGCCTGACCCTAAACGCCGCCCGCAGCATCGGCCTTGCCGACCGCGGGGAGCTCCATCCCGGCAAGCGGGCCGACATTGCGATTTTCGAGGGCCGCAACAACACCCCGCGCATGGTCGTGTCGCGCGGGCGCATCGTGTACGACGCCGAGCAACCGTAGCCGCCATGCCTGCCGCGCCCCACATCACCAGCCCCCAGAATCCGCGGATCAAGGCGGCGTTGCGCCTGCGCCATCGCCATCATCGCGACGAGGCGGGCCTGACCCTGCTCGAGGGCTACCGGGCGCTCTCCCGGGCGCTGGCCTGCGGCATGCCGATCCAGGAGGTGCTCTTCTGCCCCGCCCTCTTCCTGGGTGGCAACGAGGGATCCCTGCTGGCGGCGGCGCAGGCCGGGGGGGCCGCACTGGTCGAGGTCGCCGAGCCGGCGCTCCGGCGCTTGGCCTACCGGGATCGCCCCGAGGGGCTCATCGGCGTCGCCCGGATGCGCGCCCATCCGCTCGCCGCCCTGCCGCTCACCGCCGACGGCCTCTATCTGGTCGCCGAGGCGATCGAGAAGCCCGGCAACCTGGGGTCGCTGCTGCGCTCCGCGGATGCTGCCGGCGTGGCCGGACTGATCGTCTGCGACCCATGTACCGACCTCTACAACCCAAACGTCGTGACCGCCAGCACCGGGGCCCTCTTCAGCGTCCCGATCGCCGTTGCGGCGCCCGACGAGGCGCGCCAATGGCTCTCCTCAGGCGGCATCCTCTCCGTCGCCGCCACGCCGCATGCCGAACGGATCCACACGGAGGCCGACCTCTCCGGCGGCGTCGCCATTGTCGTCGGCGCCGAGCAGCACGGGCTCTCCGCGGCCTGGCTGAACGGGGCCGACATCCAGGTGCGCATTCCCATGCTTGGCCTGGCCGACTCGCTGAACGTCGCCACGGCCGCCACCATTCTCCTCTACGAGGCCGCCCGGCAACGCAACTGGCGCCCTCCCGCCTCTTGCGCCCCGCCGGGCGGCAT
>CAZBDL010000192.1:0-6833 GCA_964490525.1 uncultured Victivallales bacterium
CGGCAACTTCTACACCTTGCGCGACTTGATCGAGAAAGGGCACACCCCGCGCGAGATCCGCTGGGTCCTGCTCGGCACCCACTACCGCAAGCAGCTCAACTTCTCCTTCGACGCGCTCGCCCAGGCCCGCGCCATCCTCCAGTCCTTCCGCGCCACCTTCGACCGGCTGCGCGCCGCCGACGCCCCCGGCGAGCCCTCGCCCGCCGTCGCCGACCTCCTCCGGGAGGCCGCCGCCGAGTTCGCCGCGACCCTCTACGACGACCTCAACATCGCCGGCGCCACCGCCGTTCTCTTCCGCCTCCAGCGCGAGGCCAACCGCCAGCTCGATGTCGGCACGTTCGGCCGCGCCGACGCCGACGCCATCCTTGCCCAGTTCCGCGACTTCGACCGCATCTACGGCGTCCTCGACGTCGACGATTGCGAACTGCGCATCCCGGTCGACGTCCAGGACCTCGCCGATCGTCGCCAGGTCGCTCGCCAGGCCAAGGACTTCGCCGCCGCCGACACCCTCCGCCAGCGGCTCGCCGACCTCGGCTGGACCGTCGAGGACACCCCCGCCGGACCCAAGCTCAAGGCGCGGTGAAACTCACTTGTCAAGTGACACCATCTTCTGCGCAGTCAGTGAACACGATCTTTTACGCGCCCTGGGGAACGAATTTGTCCCTGCCTGCTGGTGCTGGACGAGATCCAGAAGGTCGCCGGTTGGAGCACCGTGGTCAAGCGCCTGTGGGACGCCCGTCCCGTCGGCGATGGCCTGCGCGTCCTTTGCCTTGGCTCATCGGCGATGCTTCTGCAGCAAGGCATGAACGAGTCGTTGGCGGGGCGGTTCTTCCGCCA
Source organism: uncultured Victivallales bacterium (assembly GCA_964490525.1). Lineage (GTDB taxonomy): Bacteria > Verrucomicrobiota > Lentisphaeria > Victivallales > CAZBDL01 > CAZBDL01. The sequence continues at coordinate 838 of CAZBDL010000192.1, forward strand.
CGACTGCGGCCACTGGTCCCTGGCCGAATGCCGCGAGGCCTTCGGCTGGTCCCTGGAGGAATGGCTGTACTTCGGCGGCTATCCGGGGGCGGTTCGGCTTTCGGCGTATCTGCCATGGTCCATCGCCATCCTTGACATGCCGGGCTGTCGGGGTAGGGTTATCGGGAAGGGTCGCATGGGTCTCAATCCCGGCCTTTCGCAGAGGCGCGATGTTCGGCAATCTTTCGCTCAATTCGATGACATAGGGAGGTGCGCGATGAGAAAGCTGCTGCTGGGATTGGGGATTGCCGTCGTGGCCGTGTCGGGGTTCGCGCAGGGCTCGGCCTACGTGGTCTACCAGGGCAAGCTCAAGGGCCAGGTCAGCCCGGTTGACGCGTCCGCCATCGCCAAGTACGGCGACAATGTCGTCCTGGTGGTGGACACCGCTTCCGACGCCGCCATGATGGTGCGCTACGGCAAGACGAAGGCGACTGGCCCGTGGGTCGAGGCGGACATCACGACCTACCGGCAGGACGGAAAGGCGCTGAACGGCAAGGATGACGTCCAGGCTGGCTACCTGCTGTCATGGTATTTCGTCACGCCCGATGGCGAACACGTCCGGCTGTTGGGCCAGACGAAGACCGAGGATGCCGGGTTCGATTGGGCGGACTTCTTCGCGGCGTCTGCCAAGTGGCCGAAGTTGCAGGGCGTGCTGGCCGGACAGACCAGCCAATATGCGGCATACGCCTCGACCTCGCTCAAGCCGCTGGCGGCCCTGAGCCAGGAGATGAACACCGGAGACCCGGAGGCCGTCCTTGCCGCCTACCTTGCGGCCAAGAGCAAGGCCGGCGCCCAGGACGTGGCCGACGAGATCGCGCCGTTCTTTCCGGGGGCACCGACCGAATACCTGGTCGTGGATCTTTTTTCGGGCACCTGCACCGAACTGCCCAGCGTTCCCGCCGACCTGCTGACTGACGCCTCGTACAAGACCACCAAGATGGTGTTCCGGCGCATTCCCGCCGGAACCTTCACCATGGGGTCGCCCGGGGATGAGTTGGGGCGATGGGCCGACCGTGAATTCCAGCATCAGGTCACCTTGACCCAGGATTTCCACTTCGGCGTCTTTGAGGTCACCCAGGCGCAGTATTTCATGGTCATGGGGACGTGGCCGAGCTACTTCGAGAACCTTGCCTGCCGGGCGGCACGGCCGGTGGAGGAGGTCTCCTGGGAAACCGTTCGCGGCGGTGTTTGGCCCGGGGCAGGCGGGCCCGGTGTCGGGACGTTCATGGACAGGCTGCGGACGCTCACGGGTGGGATTCTCTCCTTTGATCTGCCGACCGAGGCACAGTGGGAATACGCCTGCCGGGCAGGGACCATCACGGCGCTGAACAACGGCACGAACCTCACGGGCGAGGATGAGTGCCCCAACATGGCTGCTGTCGGGCGATATTTGCGCAACGGCGGATCTGGGGCAACCTCGGACAGCGACCTGACCGCGGGTTCGGCGGCGGTGGGGGCTTACCGGCCCAATGCCTGGGGCCTCTACGACATGCACGGCAACGTCTGGGAATGGACCCTGGACGTGTATGAGGCCGACCTTGGCACCGACCCCGTCATCGACCCGGTTGGCGGTGCCGCAGGCATGTTCCGCGTGAGCCGCGGGGGGAGTTGGGGCGATGGGGCGTCCTTCTGCCGTTCGGCTTTCCGGAACCAGCCTTTCCAGGGGCTGATGGACCAATACTATGGGTTCCGCGCCGCCATCCAGCCGTAGTGAAGGCGGTGGGTCATCCACGGACATCTGCCAAGCTCCACACCACGCATTCCCACCCCATGCCCCATGCCCCATGCCTTCTCCCTCAGGTGAAAATAGCGTTGGCGGTGGTATGGTGTGCAGGATGGCGGGGATGTCGGTTAGGAAAGGGCATGGACGATGTTCACCGGGCTGGTCGAGGGGGTGGGGGAGATTGCGGCGCGCAAGATGCGCGGCAAGGCGGGCCGCCTGAGCGTGCGCACGGCGACGCCGCTGGCCAATCCGGTCGTCGGCGAGAGCATCGCCGTCTCCGGGGCCTGCCTGACCCTCGAGGAGGCCGACGGTGCGTTGCTCCACTTCCATGCCCTGGCCGAGACGGTGTCCCGCACGAACTTGGGACGGTTGCCGATCGGAGCCAAGGTCAACCTGGAGCGGGCGTTGCGCCTGGGCGACCGGCTGGGCGGGCATCTGGTGACGGGGCACGTCGATGCCGCCGCCCCGGTGCTGGCCTGGGAGCCGGTCGGGGATGACTTGAAGCTGACGGTGGAGTTGCCGCCGGAGCTGCACCTGCAGGTGGTCGCCAAGGGGAGCATCGCCGTGGACGGCGTCTCGCTGACGGTGGGGCCGGAGCTTGCCGATGAGCGGTTCACCGTCTACCTGATTCCCGAGACGCGGCGGCGCACCTGCCTGGCCGGGCGGGCCGTCGGCGAGCTGGTGAACCTTGAAACCGACCTGCTTGGCAAGTATGTCCTGCGGGCCTTGGGCGGGGTGGGTGAGCGTGCTGCCCGGCGGGCCAGCCTGGACATGTCCGCTCTGCGCGATGCCGGATGGTGATGCCATGGAGACGAGCGTGCCAGAGTCATTGGCGAAGCCAGCGCAGCGGTCGCCGTGCCGCGCCGCCTTTGCCCCGGAGCTGCCCTTGTCCGAGGACGTGCCGATGATCCTCGGGGCCATCCGTGAGGACGGCTTTTCGCGGATTTCGTTGCGGGGCGAGGATTGGGAGCGTCCGGAGATCCGGCGGCAGGCGGCGCAGGCGGAGCTGGCCGTGATCCATGTCGAGGACCTGCTTGATCCGTCCGTGGCGCGCGGGGTGCTGGCCCAGCCCGTACGTCTGCGGCGCGAGTTCCAGCGGCGCTTGGCGGACGCCTTGGCGCTGCTCCGCGAAGGCGGGGTGCCTTCGTTCAGCCTGGACTTCGACCTGGCTGGCATCGGCCACGACCCGGACCGGCGGTCGGCGCTCTGCGGCGTGCTGCAGGAAATCGGGCCGGAGCTGCTGCGCCGGGAGATGCGCCTGCTCCTGCCGGTGCGCATTCCGGCGGCCAGCAATGTCGACGTGGCGGGGATTCCCGCCCTGCTGCGCGAGGCGATGTCGCCCCAGATCCTGCTGGCGGCCGAGATCCACCCCCACGAATGCGCCCGCGAGGCCGCCCCGCTGGCTTGGCTGCGCCCCATCCGCTTCCAGGTCGTACTGGCGCGCATCGAATACGACGCCGAGGCGGGCAACCGGCTGACCGAGGCGCTGCTTGGCCCGTGGTTGCGGGCCTTCGCCGAAATTGGGTTGCAGGACGTCTGCTTCCGGCCGCGTGCGGAAGGGCTGGAGCGGGCCTTCCTCGAGCTGGCCGCCATCCGCCACCTGTTGGCGAGGCTGTCATGAGCGCCCGCCGGAATCCGTCGCCGTCCCTGGGGAGCCGTCGCTGATGCGCATCGTCGGCGGCATGGCCGGGGGGATTGTCCTGCGCACGCCGCGCGGGCTGGCCGTCCGCCCCACCCTGGGGCGGGCGCGGGCCGCGCTGTTCGACAGCCTGATGCCGTGGGCCGGGCGGACCGTCGTCGACCTTTTCGCCGGCAGCGGGGCGCTGGGCCTGGAGGCGCTCAGCCGCGGCGCCGCCGCCGCGCACTTCTGCGAGACCTCGCCGATGGTCCTGCGTCTGCTGGGGGAGAACCTTGCCGCCGTCGTCCGCGCGGGGGCCGCCGGGGAGGGGGCCATCTATGCCTGTGACGCCCGGCGCGCCGCCGAGCGGCTGGCCCATCTGGCTGGCCGGATCGACCTGCTCTTCGCCGACCCGCCGCATGCGAAGTTCGCAGAAATGGCCGACGCCCTGCTCGGCGATCCCCGCCTGGCCGATTGGGCGGCCGGCGCCCGCTTCGTCTGGGAGCTGCCGGAACGCCTTGCCGCGCCCCTGCCCCCGCCCGGCAGCCCCTGGCAGATCCTGCGCCGCGCCCGCTTCGCCGGCGTCGACTTCCTCGTCCTGGGCACCGGGAAACGGACGATTTAGCAAAGCAGTGAAAGCAAGTGTTCGGGCACCAGCAGTTTGGCCTCCTCGGGATGTTCGAGGAAGGGGCGGACATCATTGGCCAGCGCCCGCATGTCAAGGCCGTCGATGCGTCCGCGCAGGGCAACCTTCCAGCGTGCCGCAGTGTCCGCCGAGGTGCCTGAGGTCTGCTCCAGGGCATTGTGCAGCAGGGCAAGGTTGGGCTCGACCGGAGGACGTTGCCCGCGATACCAGGCCAGGTCGTACCAGTCCCGTCCCTTGGGGTATGGGCGGGTGAGCAGGGCATGGATCTTGCCCGCCATCAATGAGGGCAGGTCATCATGCCGCAGGGCGAGCAGGCGGTGGCGGGTAATGATGGTGCGCGCCGCTATATGCCCTGGCGGCGGCCGGGTGTCGATCTCAAGCTTCACCGAGAGGTTTTGCTGCGGGACGCCGGCGAGTCCCGCCTCATGCAGCAGCTCGGCGACCCTGATCCAGGCCTTGTGGACAGTCGACCGGCCATTCCAGGTGACGCGCACCTTGAAGCCGGCCAGGGACAAGTCGCGCTTGAGCTTTTTCATCCAGGCTTCGGGATCGTATCCCGTTCCCTCGAGCAGGGAGAAGTCAAGATCCTCGGAGAAGCGTGGCAGGGCATAGAGGAAGCGGAGGGCGGTGCCGCCGACAAACGCCAGGTTGACAAATGCCTCGCTTTCGTGCAGGGAACGCAAGGCCAAGGCCTGCAGGTACTCGCGCAAGAGGTTCAGCCTTTGCGTCGCATCCGGGGCGTCGGCGGCCAGGGCCAGGGCTTCGTCCTTCATAGCTCGACTGTTCCTTCCGTCTCGTCCGTGATGACCCGCGTGAATGTGTCCAGCGCCTGGCCAAGCCTTGGCGACCCCCAGCGCCGGGCAAGAGCCGCAAGCAAGTCCAAGTCCAGGATCTCGGTGTTCTGGAAGCGCATCTCCGACATGCGCGCCTCGTCCCAGGCACCAGGCTCAAGATGCCACAGGTCAAGCAGGGCCTTCTCCGGCCTGGCCAGGCATACGTCATGGCCATTGAGCGTGACTGTATGGTGTCCGAAAAAGCACTCAGGCTTGAGGTGGCGATAGGTGAAGGCGCCGAAGTCGTTGCGGAACTGCCGGGTTTGCCGCGTGGCCACGGAGGTGAAGGTCACGGCCCGCTCCGGAATCAGGCCATGCCAGGAGAGCGCCCACTGGAGACTCAGGTAAGACGGGGAATAGAGGTGGTTGGCCAGGGCCGCAGGCTCGATGTCCGTGCGCCGGTAGCATTCGGCAAAGGCGTACATGCCGCGCCGCAAGGGCAGCAGCTTGCCGGCCCGGCACCACCGGTAGAGCTGGGTCTGCAGGTGGGGCCGGGGTTCGTCCGCCACCAGTACGGCCGTTGCCAGGTCGAACCAGTCCCGCTTTCCGAGCTTGTTCTGCAAGGTGTCGAATTTCATATCCGTTAATATACAATAATGTTTGATAATGCAAACCAAATCTGTCCAAAATGATTTGGGGATCAGCCCCATACATTGCCAGGGGGGCAGGTTTTCCGAAATCGAAATCGGGATCGAAATCGAGGCATGAACTTAAAACGATGTGAAGCATCGGCACCCGTTGCATCGCGGGCGGCGCATGCTATGCTTGCCCCCTGCCTTTCGCGGGCGAGGACAGCGCATCGGAGCATGGCCATGGGCACGACATCCTTGGAGACGGTGGTGACGGTCGAACAGGCGGGCCGGGTTGACCGGGTCGTCCAGGCCTTGACGGGCCGGTCGCGGTCGCAGGTCCGGGGCTTGATCCACCATGGCTGCGTCTGCGTCAACGGCGGCCTGGTCGGCTCGGATGCCGAGACGGTGGTCGCGGGCGACCGGGTGGACGTGCGCTTCGATCCCCGTCAGGGGTATCCGGAGAAGGCCAAGGCGCGGGCCGGCTCGCACTTCAAGATCCTCTTCGAGGACCGCGATGTGCTGGTGGTGGAGAAGGCGGCGCATCTGCTGACGGTGCCCACGCCGC
>CAZBDL010000193.1:0-6792 GCA_964490525.1 uncultured Victivallales bacterium
AAATACCCCAAGCCAAAACCCCAGCCGAAGATCCCTCGTGCTCGTGCTCGTGCTCATCCTCGTGCTCGTCCTCGTCCTCGTCCTCGACACCCGATCTTTCGCCCCTTCAGGGCTCTGGACATGAGGGGATGCGCCTTCCCCAGGGCTCACGCCCTGGGCTAAGGTATGCCGTCCCTTCAGGACTAAAATACCCCAAACCAAAACCCCAGCCGAAGATCCCTCGTGCTCGTCCTCCGCCAGCGGCGGATCACTGGGGGCGATGACAAGCGTGAATTGCCCACCGCCGCAGCGGCAAAAGAGCCCTCGGCCGGAACACGAAACACCCATCCGGAGATTGGCGTTCCCGGGCGCAGGCAACGGTCAAGAGCGCGGACTTACTCCGTCCAGGAGGTGATGTCGGCGTCCTGTCCCGTGCCGGTTGCCGCACCATTCTTGCCATAGCAATAGACGAAGACCGACCCGCTCAGCTCGGTTCCCGAGGCGATCGACTTCTGCTTGGTGGCGATGTTTTCCCTCGTCTTGATCTTGTTGTCGTAGATGTCCGTGGTGTCTAGATCGGTGCAATCCATCAGCACCACATACCGGTTGCCCCAGGGATCCATATAGCCCTTGGTCGAGAAGTCGGACGGGGCATCAAGGAAGACCACCTTGCGGGTGTTGGTCCCGGCTCCTCCGACGAGGGAAGTGTCGGTGTTCGTGAGGATTTCCATGAGCGTGTGGTAGGCATTGGCCGTATCCTGGTTGGTCCAGGTCGCATCTCCCGGCAGCAGGCCGTAGGTGCCTTCGTAGTTCTTGACGGCCATGATGATGGCGTTCATGTCGGCCTTGGCCTTGGTGACCTTGGCATTGTAGCGGACGAGGCTGATGGCGGGAAAGAGCATGCCCATGAGGACGGCGATGATGGCGATCACCACCAACAGCTCAATCAGGGTGAAGGTCCGGCGGCATGGCGTGACGTTGGGCGCGGTCATGGGAGCCTCCTGGGTGGGTGGTAGTGTTCGGGGTTCAGTGATCAGTGATCGGTGATCGGTGATCAGTGATCAGTGATCGGTGATCGGGGTTAAGTGTTCCGTGTTCAGGGTTTGGCGTTTGGCGTTCGGGAGATGGATGGGGAATGGTGGATGTTCGTCCGCGGATTTCAGATCCCGTATGCTTCGTGTCTTTGTGGCTTGGGGTGGGGCTTCTTCCGGTATATTCTATCTTCCCCTCCGGTTCACGGAAGCATTTTCCGCGCCAAGGTCTCATGCAATAACTGAAGCTGTTCCAGGTGGCTTGTCAAGCGGGCGAAGACGGCCTTGGCGAAGGTCGCGAGCTGCGCCGGACGGCGGTCTGGGCTCATGGCCGGACTCCGATCAGGGGAATGGCGTCGGCCAGGGCGGCGTCGTGGAAGGAGGGGGAGACGGTGGCGAAGTCGACGAGGTCGAAGCGGTGCAGGGTGGGCAGGTCATCGAGGGCGTCGCGGGCAGCGGTCATGACCCGTCCGGGAACGGGCCCCGGGGCGATGACGCCAATGTCCCAGTCGGCCATGGGCGCGGCCGTGCCCGTGGCCCGTGAGCCAAACAGGAAGACAAACGCCTCCTCCGAGGAAAAGCATGGCCGCAGCGCGCGGACAATGTCCGCCGTGCTGGGCGCCGTTCCGGTCGGTGAGGCTGGAAGCGTGGTGGGCATGGAATGGGGGGATGGGGGCTTTGGGGATAATCGATGATGGATGGCGAATGGCAGACTTGTCCCGCCGTGGCGGGATGATGGATGATCTTGTGGTTTCTTTCCCTTCTGCAGAATTCGTCGCGCCAATGCGGAGATTGGCCGTGTCGGGCGTAGTTCTTGAACGAAGCCTGGCGTTCCCGGGGCTTGGAATTCTCCCTACGGGGTGAAGTTGGTGATGTCGTCGGCCTTGCCGAGCTGGCCGTACTTCTGGGCCTCGGTGCTGGCGTCGGTCACCGAGGTGCTGTCACCATAGCGTCCGTCCGGGCCCTTCGATGACAGGTCGAAGCTGGCCTTGTTCTTGTAGCCCGGGCAGCGGAAGAGGAGGTCGTTGCCGTAGCCGTCGACGAAGGTGTACCACGTCGTCGTTCCGGAAACGCTGCCCAGCTTGGTGTTGTTCTGCTTCAGGGTCTCGAAGTCGAGGAAATAGGTGAAGTCGCCCTTGTCGACGGCGGTGTCCCTCTGCACTCTGAAGCTGGCGATGGCGGGCTGCTGGGCGTAGTACCCGAACTCCTGCCTGTAGGCCTCCATGGCGACTTCGATCTGCTTGATGAGGGTGCGGGTGCGGGTGTCGGCGATGCGCCGGTTGGCATAGGAAAAGGCGCCGACGCCGATGCCCATGAGGATGGCGAGGATGGCGATGACGGCCAGCAGCTCGACGAGCGTGAAGGCATGGGGCATGGGGCATGGGGCATGGGGTGTCTTGTCCGGCGTGGCGCGAAGCGCGAAGAAGGAAGCGCGCGACGGGTCATGTTCCGCGTTCCGCATTCCGCATTCCGCACTTGGCTTGGGGTCGTGGGAAGGCATGGGGGGGCTCCGTGACGATGGGTTCGTGGGTAGGCAGGCATCCTGAACTACATTATAGCACGGGAAGGAAGGGGTCGCCACCCCACGGGAAACGGGGCGCGGGTCGTCTGCCGCATTGCGGGGCGGACGTATGCCGGTTTCGCCGAAACCGGCACGGCCCGCGACGACGTTCACGTCCCGCCCGCCGCCACCATGCCCAACGGGGTTCCAATGGCACCAAGATAAGCTCCTGGGAACGTTGAGCCCCAGCTCGGCACTATGGCGATTCGAGTAGTTTCGCTGGCTTATCTTAGTGCCATTCCAACGGGGGTTCTGGTCATCCTCGTCCATCGACGAGGGGCAGGCCCTTACGGTAGCGCCACGGGCGCCAGCCGCAGGTGGTGGGGAAAGTCGCGGCGGACGTTTTCCATGGTCAGGGGGAGGCGCAGGTAGCGGCCATCGAGCCAGAGGGGGAGCTGGTCGAGGGCGTTGGCGCTGTTGATTGTGCCGTCCTGGCCGCCGAGCAGGACAAAGTAGTTCTCGTCCGGGTCGGCGAGGTCGCTGACATGGCGGGCATTGGCGCCGTAGCGGACGCGCTGGGGCTCGGCCCCGAGGCGGCCCCGGGCGCCCTTCTGGAGGGTGGTGCTGGCCCCGGCATAGGGAAACTCGCCCAGCCGGTAGCGGCGTCCGAGATAGGGCATGGCGCCGAGGAAGTGGCTGGCGGCGAGGCGATGCGCCTCGCCCCAGGTGGCGGTGGCGGCGGCGTCCCCGGCGGCGGTCTCGGCGGCCGCGAGGAGGATGGGGCGCAGGGTCGCCTCGGGCAGCCCGGGCAGGAGCCGAGCAAGGACCTGGACGGTCATCTCGGGGGAATCGAGGATGGCCTGGCGCACAGGTTCCGCGTAGGCCGTGGCCAGGACGGGCTCGGCGAGGGCGGCGGCCAAGGCCTGGAAGGCGACGGCCCCCCGGGAGTCGCGGCGGTAGTCGCCGTCCCAGGTGCGGAATTCGCGCCAGAGGTCCGCGTGGCGGCGGGCGAGTTCAGGTTCGGCGCCAAGGTCACGGGCGCGCCCCAGGATGAGGTCGCGAAGCTGAAGGTCGCCGGCGGCATGGACGTCCGCCTGGAGCGCCTGCAGGGTGGCGACGGTCACCGGTTCGGGACGGGAGAGGCGTCCGGCCATCAGCCGGTAGCGGTCGTCCGGCGGGAAGACATACCCGACCAGGGTGCCGATGTCCTTGGCGGGCAGGTTGTTAGCCGAGGCCAGGAAGCCTTCCTGGGGATTGACGGCGGCGGGCAGGCGGTCGGCGTGGCGCAGGTCGTCCCAGGAGACCCCGTCCCGGTCGGCGGGCGTGACCGGCGGGGGCAATCCGGGGGGACGGCGCGCGGGCAGGGCGACGGCCATGACCTGGCCGATGGTGCCGCGGTGGTCGGCGTAGATCAGGTTGGCCCCGGGCGTGGCGTAGGAGGCGAAGGCGGCGCGGATGCCGTCGCCGTCGCCGGCGCGCAGCAGCGCCAGGAAGGGGGTGATCTCGTCGCTGGGCTGGTGGCCGAGCCAGCGCAGGGCGAGCGGCTCCGGGCAGCTCCCCGTCAGGAAGGGGATGTCGCTGACGACCGGGCCGCGGGGGGAGTCGTGGAGGATCCGTTCGGCGTCGAACCACCAGCGGGTGGCGATCGCCGTCGGGGTGGCGGTCATCGCCTTGGTCTCCTCCGTGGAGAGGGTGCGAAGTTCGCTGGCCAGGGCGCGCATGTTGGTGGAGCCCCAGGCCAGGCCGGGATTGCGTCCGAAGAACAGGACCGGCAGGCCCGGGGCGGTGAGGCCGACGGCATGGATGTCCGGGGACTTGAGCCCGACGATGAACCAGAGCGGCGGCAGCTGGACGCCGACATGGGGATCGCCGGCGATGAGGGCGGCGCCGCTGGCGGTGCGGTGGCCGGCCACGGCCATGACATTGCTGCCGGTGCGGCCGCTGCCGAGCGCCAGGGCGATATCAGGGATGGTCTCGCCGCCGCCTGCCATCGAGGGCGAGGAGCCCTCGGAAATCTCGCCCATAATCTTCAGCAATGTCTGCGCATCCTCCGGGGCCATGGCCAGCAGCCGACGCCAGGAGAGCCAGTGCAGGTCGATGGCGGTGAGGCGGCCGAGCGCCAGGATGTCCGTCACCTGCCAGGGTTCGGGCCCGACGCCGAGGACGGCCAGCTCGTGGGGCCAGGCCGGGCAGTGTTCCTGGTAATGGTTGATGCCGCGGACGAATGCCGCGAGCCAGCGCCGCGACGCCTCCGGCAGGCTGGCCTCCATGGCGGGGGCGGCGCGCCCGAGGTCAAGGATGCGCAGCGTGTGGTCGATGTCGCGAGCGGGCGTGCCGAACATCTCCGCCAGCCGCCCCTGGACCAGCCGCCGCATGACCGTCATCTGTCCGAGGCGCAAGTGGGCGTTGACCATGCCCAGGGCGAAGGCCAGGTCGTCGTCGTTCTCCGCCTCGATGAACGGCACCGCCTGCTCGTTCCAATGGATCGTCACCGGAGCCCGGATGGGCATGCCCTCGGTCGGAAACTGGGCCAGGCGCTCGGCCAGGGTCGTGGCCCGCGGCAGGGGCCGCAGCACCGTGCAGCCAAGAAAGCCGGCCACGGCCAGCGCCACGGCCAGCGCCAGGCCCGCCCCGGCGCGCCGCAGGCGACGCCACGGCCAACGGCGATGCCCCATGCCCTTGCCCCCTCTTGCGCCTGATGCCGATGTCAGCATGCCCATGCCCTTGCCTCTGGCCGGTCGCTGGCGCGTCGGTTGTCCCCGGCCAAGCCGGAATATCCCATGGCCATGCCCATGATGCAAGGCCAGCCTGGCTCCTTTCCCCTCGGTGTCTCCGTGCCTCCGTGGTGAATCCAAAAAGGAAAGGCAAACCACGGTGTGCATGGCAGGCCCACGAGCTCGCCACCATGACGCCGAACGTTCTGTCCCCCAATAGAACCGTGCTTGAAAGCGGCCTGGGAGTAAATATGTTGTTATTGGCGACCTGAGTTGTTCCACTGGCTTATCTTAGTGCCATGGTGACCCGAGACAGAACCAGACGCGCCGCAGACCGGCAACGTGCCCCGTCAGGTCGCGCCCGTTTCCAAAAAACGAAAGAGGTGTGCGATGAAGACCTTATTGGCCTTGGGCTTGTGGATGGGGATGCTGCTGGGGGCGCAGGGCGGCGAGCGCCAGGCGGTCTTTGCCGGCCTGGAGGTCGCCAAGCACCTGCATGGCGACGAGGTGACCCCGGAGGACCTGGTCGGCAAGGTGGTCTTCCTCGAGTACTGGGGGGTGCGCTGTCCGCCTTGCCGGGCCAGCTTTCCCCATCTCGTGGCCATGCAGAAGAAGCACGGCGGCAGCGGCAAGTTCACGGTGCTCGCCTCGCATGTCCAGGACGGGCCCGAGGCGGCGGCCGACTTCTGCCGCGAGCAGGGCGCCAATTTCCCGGTCTACCAGCAGTTGCGCGAGCCGGCGGCACCATGCCCCGGCGGCATCCCCCATGCCGCGATCATCGACCACGAGGGCACGGTGGTGGCGACCGGCCACCCGATGCAGCTGCTGGAGCAGGTCGACGACATCGTCAAGCGGGTCCCCGAGCGGTATCCGATGCTGGGCGGCATGACGGTCCGGCACTGGACGGCGCACGCGAAGCGGCTGGGCAAGGACAAGCCGGCCAAGCCCGTCCTCGCGCAGTTGCGCCTGGCGGCCAGCAAGGGAACCGACGCCAAGGCCACGGAGGCGGGCGAGATGGCGGCGGCCATCGAGGCCTATCTGGTGGCCGAGCAGGCCCGCCTGTCGGCGCTGGTCAACGACCGGCCGGCCCGGGCCTACCTCGACCTGCAGAACCTGCGTCGCGCCATCGCCGGCCTGGAGGGAGAGAAGGAGGTGGCCGCCCTGGCCACCGACCTGCAAGGCAATCCGGTCGTGCTCCGTCTGGCGGGACTGCTGAAGAAGGCGGATGAGATCCAGGGCAAGATCAAGGCCAAGCCGAGCCGTGCGCTGACCCAGCAGCTCGCCCAGGTGCGGAAGCAGATCAAGGGCATCGGCGATGCGGATGCGACCTCGGTCGGGGCCGAGGCGAAGGCGGCCGCCGAGGCCCTGCCGGAATGAAGCGAAGGGGGCTGGCGTCCATGTCCTTCATGCCCAGTCCCTGATCCCGAACCCGCGAGGGCCGATGTCGCATCGTCTGCTCATGGCCGTGTTGCTGGCCTTGCCGTTGGGTCTGGCCGCGGACCGCGCGGCCGGACCGCCGCCGCCGCCGGTCGTTTCCGACGTCGGCTACGTACGGATGACCGCCGAC
>CAZBDL010000194.1:0-6786 GCA_964490525.1 uncultured Victivallales bacterium
GGGGGACGGTCTGGAAGACGGGCGCGGAGTTGGCGCTGGTCTTGGGGAATTCGCTGAAGTTGGTCTCCTTGAAGCTGGAGGGCAGGGAACTGTTCTGGTTCGACAGTCCGATCACGGGATATTTGATGTCGTTGATCTCCGGGGTCTGGTCGCACTGGAGCCAGGAGATGGTGATCTTGCCGTTGTCCCACATCTCGATCTGGGCGTTGACCTTGTATGCGGCGAAGTCGTAATGGGGCACGTCCACGTAGGTGACGATGGTGCGCTCCTGTCCGGAGGTGGTGACCCGGCCGGCGTAGATCGAGCCGCCGAGGTTGGTGTCGAGGTCGACGCGCCAGGCGTTGATCTGCTCGCACATGAAATGCCCGAACCGGTCGAGTCCGCTCGCCGACAGGTTGCTGGTGATGGCCCGGAACATCACGCAGCCGTTGTTGTTGACATGGATCTGCGAGTAGTTCGTGCCGTAGAACTTGGCCGGCAGGGCAAGGGTCCAGTAGCCCTCGTTCTTGTTGCCGAAGCTGAGGGGAACGTCGGCGGTGAGGTCAGTGTGCCCGACGATGCTGTTGGGGAACTCGGCAATGTCCTCGAGGGTGGCGCCGTAGTATTGCGCAGACCCGTTGGGGGTGAAGGTGATCTTCTGGTAGAGGATGTCGGCCCAGCGATCCAGGTAGGGGCCGTAGCTGTGGTTGCCGAGGGCGAAGCGCTGGGCGAAATAGTAGGAGGGATTCGGGGAATCGTTGTCGAGGATCCACGCGATGGCGATGCCGGGGTCTCCAAGGATGTAGTCTGCGGACGCCTGGAGCGTGATGTCCGCATGCTCCGGGGATTCATAGGTGGCATCGTCGATCGGCGTGAGGGTGACGGTGGTTTCCGCGGCGTCCGCGGGGATGGTCACGGTGCCGGCGCCGGTGGACGGACTGTAGGCGAGGCTGTTGCCGGAGAGCGTGTAGTCGCTGTTGTCGTTCGCGGCGGAACCGGTCATTTGGAAGGGGACGACGAGGGGAGCGGCGAGGGTATTGACGCCACTGCGGCGGATGACGAAGCCGGCGGCGGTCGGCCCGCTTTCCATGGGCTCGCCCTGCTTCTGGACGGTCACGGTGGGCTTGTCGTTGTCAATGATGCTGACGGGGACGGTCCGGCCGGGCGCGCCGGCGTAGTTGCCGCTGGCGCTGATGGTCAAGACAAGGTTGGCGCTGTGCGGGCCTTCGCTGAGCGCGTCGTCCACGGCATGGACGTTGACGAACTGCGGGACGCTCCAATTGCCGGGGGTGAAGGCGAGCGAGGCCTTGTCGGTGGTCAACTGCGTTCCCGCATCGATGCCGACGGTGACCTCGCTGTCCGGGGCGACGGTCAAGGCCACCCCGATGGTGTCGGAGAGGCCGGATTCGGAGACCTGCGTCGCGTTGTCCGTCTGCGAGACATGGATGCGCTTGACGGTTGTCGGCGCCTCGACGACCTGGATGCCGTTGATGTACCGGTCCTTCTTGTTGGCGGGATCGCCCCAGGTGGACTTCACGGTCATGGAGGAAGCGTACTGGTCGCGGAAGACGACGTAGTTGCCGAGGAGTTCGGAGTTCGGCGCGTTCTTGCTGGTGGCGGTGGCCTCCTTGTAGCCGACCCAGGTGTCGTAGGTCGGATAGTCGCCGAAGCCGTCGCCGGCCGTGATCGAGTTCTTGCCGAAGATCGGGGACGGGGCGGGTGCGCCATCGTGCGGGACGATCTGGAACTGCTGCGGCCAGCAGTCGTCGCCGTCGGTCTCGACCTGGTCGAAATAGACATAGACGTCATACTGCAGGTAAGGCAGGTTGTCGAAGCGGGCATAGGGATCCTCATGATCCTGCCTTTTCCAGAGCACGCCCTTGAGCATCCGCCCGTCGGGGGTGGTGGTGTCGGCATTGCTGAGGTTGCCGGGAGTGGCGGTCATGCCGCACCAGGCGAGGGTGGCGCCGGTGAGGTTGCCGGTCTGGTCGTGAAGCTGGACGCCGGTGGTCGGGGTGGCGATGGGGATGTTCTTCCAGTTCGGCGCGGTGTAGATGGCGCCGATGCGGTCGTCGCTGTTGACGGGGACGCCGGGATCGCCGCCGGCATATGAGTTGCAGCCGTTGAAGTTGACGGCGATCTGGTTTCTGGGCTCGGGGCTCTCGACGGTGAAGTTGACGGGGGCGCTCTTGGCCCAGCGGCCGGTGCCGTCGTAGGCGACGGCGGTGAAGACCTTCTCGCCGAGCGGGATGTTGTTCCAGTATGCCGTGTAGGGGGTGGCGGCGCTTTCCCCGAGGTAGCTGAGGCCGGAAAAGTAGACGACCTTGGCGATGCCGTCGGCGTCGCTGGCCTCGGCCTGGATGAGGACATTGGCGTTGACGACGACCTTGCCGCCGTCGCTCGGCGTGGTGATGGCGACCTGCGGGGCCTCGTTCGAGCCCCAGTTCCGGCGGAAGATTTGCGAGCTCGGGATGACCGCCTTCGGGACCGAGAGCGTGCTCGACGAGACCTCAAGGAACTCGCCGCCGTCCTTGTGGAAGTATTCGAGGCGGCAACGGTGCTTCCCCGGCTTGAGGGCGATGTTGCCGGACCTCTCGACCGCGCCAGTGGTCTTGTTGCCGTCGTTCGAGACGACCAGGGTTTCGCCGATGGAGAACTTCGTGCCGTCGTCGGACTTGACGAAGAAGGTGTAGACGTCCTGGCTCGGGACCTCGATGTAGCCGTCATAGGCGAAGGCGAAGCCGTCGGCCTTCTCCTTCGGCGATATCGAGAAGTCGGACAGCGAGCCGTTCTTCAGCGGCAATTGCCGCGCGAAGTCGGGCAAGGAGGTGAAGATGCCCTCGTAGTAGCGGTAGTCAAGGCCGGCGACGGTGGGATCGGTGTCGGCATCTCTGTAGGCGAGGTTGCCGACGTTGACCCACAGCGAGGCCGAGGCGGTCTTGCCCTTCATGTCGGTGGCGGTGACGGTGACCTTGTAGATGCCTGTGCTTGACCAGCTCTTGGACTGGACGGCCGAGTTTGTCGAGGACAACGAGCCGTCACCGAAGTCCCAGGAGTAGGCGAGGGTGTCGCCGTCCGGGTCGCTGCCGGTGGCGGTGAGGGTGATGGCCTGGCTTGGGTTCGGTACGGCGTTGTCGGCCTGGACGGAGACGGTCGGGGGATTGTTGGCCGGGAACGCCCCGAAGTTGACCTGGACGCGCATCGAGGCGGGCGAGGTCGCCAGTTTTTCGATCGGGGTGATGTGGAACGGCGCGGTCGAGACGAGGTTCGAGAAGGTCCTGCCGATGAGCAGGGGGGCGTCGAGGCGGTCGTCGGTCGGCGGCGGCGTCTTCGGATTCATGTCGAGCATGGCGGCGCCGTTGCCGTTGGCGCCGTAGTAGTCGAAGATGTTGACGTGGAGACCGTTGTAGGTGAAGAATTTTTCGGCGTGCTGAACCTGGCGCAGGTCAACATAGATGTAAATGTCGAAATAGTTTGGATTGGCATGCCAGAGCTTCAGGGAGCGGGCGGCGTTCGTAGGGGCGGGGGTCGGATCGTCATGGGCATGGATGACATATTCGCCGGAAGTGGTGACGCTCTGGACTTTCGTGCCGTCGGCGCGGTCGGCCTTGAGCCATTCCAATACGGTCTTGTGGAGGGTGTTCCAGTCCCCGGGGCCCGAGCCCATGTTGTCGTATAGGTCACCTTTGTATTCTTCGCTGTGTCCGCCGAAGACGGTGCCGTCGTCCGAATAGAAGAAGTTCGAGTGCAGAAGCCCGAGGTTGTGCCCCTGCTCGTGAATGAGGGCGTTCATGGC
This sequence comes from uncultured Victivallales bacterium, assembly GCA_964490525.1. GTDB lineage: Bacteria > Verrucomicrobiota > Lentisphaeria > Victivallales > CAZBDL01 > CAZBDL01. The sequence goes on from CAZBDL010000194.1 coordinate 3,776, forward strand.
GGGCCAGGTGTTGAAGAAGCAGATGCCGACGCCAATGTAGGCCAGCCCCTGGCTGTCGATCATGTCCGCCGAGACATAGACCTTGAACTCATAGTTGTTGAGCTGTTGGGAGGTGAGCCCGGAGGCGGCGTTGGCATCGGCGACGACGCGGTCGTAGCGTCGGTAATAGTAGTCTTTGTTGTTGGGCAGGGTGATGTTGTAGAGGGTGACCGAGCCGACCCACATCTTGCCGTAGGAGTTGCGGCGGAAGAACTCGTCGATCGCGCCGCTCTGCCCGATCTTGTAGAGGTTGTTGGCGTCGGTCTGGGTCTTGGCCGGGGGGGTGTAGTCCTGGAAGCCGCAATAGAAGATCGCGACATCCTTGGCCCCCTCGGTGCTTGCCCAGGCCGCGAGCCGAGGGGCGACGCCAAGGAGCAGGAATGCGGCCAGCAGCAGCCCGGCGAGCGGGCGCATGCGGAGGCCGAGGCGCGGGAGGAGGCAAGACAGGGGCGCGGTCATGGCAGCGGCTCCTCGGTGTTTTCCGGCACGGCACGGAATCCGACGGGGTCGGGATAGGAGACATCCGGGCCCGGGCGGGCCTCGGCGGCCTGGGCGGCGCGGAGGAAGGCCGCGGCGTCCTCCGGGGACGGGAAGCGCCATGTCCGGCCAGCATGGCCCACGAGGGAAGCCCCCGGGCCGGGGATGGTGCGTGCCGGGGCATCGGCGAGGGCCAGGCAATCGTCCATGGCGATGGCGTAGATGGCCAGGCCGCGCTTGCTGCCGAGCAGGGCACGGCGTCCATAGGTGGCCACGCGGTAGCGCACGCCATCGACCGTTGCCCAGCGCTCAAGGAACGAACGGACGGGGTTGCCCTCTTCGTCAAAGTCATCGCCCGCAAGCACATCGAGATCGCCGATGCCCTCGATCCGGCGCTCCATGCCCTCCGTCAGGACGGGAGGAAGGCCCGCGCCAGCGAGCGTGGCCATCGTCTCCTCGTGGAAGGCGATGGCCCGGGCGGGATCCTCGGCGATCAGGCGCCGCATGCGGATCCGCCGTTCCTGGGCAAGCCCTGACTCTGCCATGGTCAACGGGCTGCGCGCCGGAGCGTTGCGGCAATGCGTACCGGCCATGGCGGCAAACCGGGAGAATACCTCCTTGTCGGACAGTTCGGCCAGTGAACCCGGCACCGGGGCGTCCGCAGCACAGGCAATGCCGTCGGCAAACGCCAGGAGACACCAGGCCAAGGCGCAGGCCCGCCAAGAATGGATCATCATCGCCGCCTCCTTGGTTGCGTATTAATACAATAACAATATTATGTAAAAAAACAAGGGGGCCGGGGATGAAAATCTTGCCCTTGTGTCGGGGCGGAGCGGGCTCCTACGCTGGACACAATCCCGGGGCAGGTGGCCGGGGGCGTCCCGCCCCCGGTGCGCGCCGGCAGCGGGACGCTGCCAGCCACGGAAACAAATACGCCAATGCGGAGATTGGCGATCCCGGGGCAGGTGGCCGGGGGCGTCCCGCCCCCGGTTCGCGTCGGCAGGGCTCAGGGCTTGCGCACGGAGAAGAGCCACTTGAGCAGGGCGTAGTCGTCGTGGTCGTAGTGCTTGGACCAGCCGTTGTGGCCCTCGCCGCCGGTGTAGCGGGCGAGGTAGTCGACGTCGGCGCCGAGGCGCTTGAGCTCGCCATGGGAATAGGGAATGCTCTGGTCTTCGTTCATGAGGCGGATCGGAATCTTGTTCTTGGCGATGGTCTCGCAGGCGTCGGGGGGGCCGCCGAGGTAGACGGGGACGCCAGCGGCGAAAAGGTCGGGGCGTCGGCCCAGCATTTCGAAGACGCCGGCCCCGCCCATGGACTCGCCGACGAGGTAGACCCGGTGGCGGTCGATCGCGGGCGTCTTGGCGAGGACATCGTCAACCAAGGCCAGGGTCAGGCGGGTGGAGGCGGTCGGTTGCGGGGCGAGCTTCTTGTCCTTGTAGTTGCCCCAGATGCCGAACGACGGGAAATCGTCCTTGCCCTGGGGCAGGATGACGAAGCAGGGGAAATTCTTCCGGACGTGAGGCGTGGCGAGGGGCCCGCCCAGGGCGAGCTGCTTCTGGTTGTCGGTGCCCTTGCCGCCGAGGCCGTGGAGGACGACGACCAGCGGGTACGTCTCGCCGGGCTTCTGGGCGGGCGGGGTGGCCCAACGGTAGGGCAGGGTCTCGCCGTCAGCGGAGAAGGTACGGGCCTCGTAGATCGACAGATCCGGCTTCTCGGCGGCGGCGAGGGCCAGGGGAGAGGCCAGGACGAGGGCCAAGGCGGCGGCGAGGGAGTGCGGCTTCATGGGGAGAACTCCTGTGGTGGGAGATGGTTCCATCATTGACCTGGCCTGCAATCGCTCGGCGGGCCATCGGGGGTCAAGGTTCATCCTCGTCCTCGTAATCATGCTCGGCTTGGTTCTTCAGGAGACAGAGGTTCGCCCGCAGGAGCGGGCTCCTACGCTTCTCGTGCTCGATTCTCCATGGCCTTGCCGGTTTCGTGTCGGCCCTCACTTGAAGGAGGGCAGGATGATGCCGCGCATGATGGTGCGCTGGCAGAAGATGAAGACGATGAGGGGGAAGAGGCTGGCGAGGACGAGGGCGGTCATGCCTTCGGCGCCGCCGGCGGCGGTCTGGTTGATCTCGTAGATCTTGGTGGAGATGGGCCAGAGGTCCTGGTTGGTGATGTAGATGACGACGGGCATGAACATGTTGTAGGCGGCCATGGTGATGCCAAGGACCTTGACGGCGAGGATGGGCATGGAGAGGGGGATGGTGATGCGCAGGAAGAGGGTGGCCTCGTTGGCGCCGTCGAGCATGGCGGCCTCGTAGAGCTCGGCGGGGAGGGAGTCGAAGAAGCCCTTGAGGAGGAAGATGGAGAAGGCGTTGGCGGCGCTGGGCAGGACGAGGGCGAAGTAGGTGTTGATGAGGCCGAGGTCGCGGACAAGGAGGAAGCTGGGGACCATGGCGATCTCGGCGGGCAGGGCCATGGTGGCGAGCAGGAAGATCAGGATCTTG
>CAZBDL010000195.1:0-6786 GCA_964490525.1 uncultured Victivallales bacterium
GGTGCGCGACGGCGACCGCCTCCTGCTCACCCTGCCGGCCGGGCCTGGCGCCATCCCCGGGGTCGGGGCCGACCAGCGCCGCCTGCCCCTCTGGTGGACGGGGGTCGGCGAAAGCCTGCGCGAATATCGCCTCCGGCTGCCGGACGCCACCTGGCGGGCCGCCATCCTTCCCGGGAGCCAGGAGTGGCTCCTGCCGGGGGGCGGGACCATCGCCGTGCGCCTCTCGCAGGACGCGGACCAGGGCATCCTGGACCTCGCCCACGAGACCCGCTGGCGTCCGGGACTGACCCCCGCCGACAGCTATGCCTGGCTCCTTGAGGTCAACCGCCGCCTGACCCATCCCCGGCAGCGCGCCATCCTCCTGGAACGCCAGCCGCCGGAGGGTGAATAATCGCGCATTGATGATATGTTACCTGCCCCGACGCTCGGGCGTGTCCCGGGGAGGAACGAGGAGCAGGCAGCATGGGCAACGCGCATCTCGACGATTTCATGGCACGATTCCGCCACGAGGGACTGACCTTCGACGACGTCTCCCTGGTCACCCAGTACGCCGATTTCATGCCGGCGGAGGCCGCCATCGCCTCCCGCCTGTCGCGCCAGGTCGGAGTCAACATCCCCTTCATCAGCGCGGCGATGGACACGGTCACCGAGAGCGCCATGGCGATCGCCATGGCCCGCCTCGGCGGCATCGGGGTGATCCACAAGAACCTCGAGCCGGCGGCCCAGGCCGAGCAGGTGGCGCGGGTCAAGCACTATCTCAACGGCCTGATCAAGGAGCCGGTGACCTTCCGCCCGGACCTGACCGTCAGCGACATGCTCGCCGAGAAGAAGCGCCGCAACCTGTCGTTCTCCGGCTTCCCGATCGTCGACGAGGCCGGCATGCTGGTCGGCATCATCACCTCGCGCGACATCAAGTTCCTGACCGACCACAGCGTGCGGCTGGGGGACATCATGACGGCGGAGCTGGTCACCGCGCCCGAGGGGACGCCCCTGACCGAGGCCTTCGCGATCATGCTCCGGCACAAGATCGGCAAGCTGCCGATCATCGACCGCAAGGGCCGCCTGAACGGGCTCTACAGCTTCCACGACGTGCGTACGCTGATCGAGAACGTCGAGCCCGACTACAACCGCGACGCCGAGCACCGCCTGCGCGTCGCCGCCGCGATCGGCCCCTATGACGAGGCCCGTGCCGAGGCCTTGGCGCAGGCCGAAGTCGACGCCCTGGTCATCGACACCGCCCATGGCCACTCCCAGGGGGTCGTCGAGACGGTCCGCCTGCTCAAGGCCCGGTACGGCGGGCAGATCGACATCATCGCCGGCAACATTGCCACCGGCGAGGCCGCCAAGGCCCTCGCCGACGCCGGCGCCGACGCCGTCAAGGTCGGCATCGGGCCCGGCTCCATCTGCACCACCCGCGTCGTCGCCGGCGTCGGCGTCCCCCAGCTCACCGCCATCTACGAGGTTCGGCGTGTGCTCGGCGGCGCCATCCCCGTCATCGCCGACGGCGGCATCAAGCAGTCCGGCGACGTCGCCAAGGCCCTCGCCGCCGGTGCCGACGTGGTCATGATGGGCTCCGTACTGGCCGGCACCAAGGAGAGCCCCGGCGAGAAGATCTGGCACCAGGGGCGCACCTACGTCGTCTATCGCGGCATGGGCAGCCTCGAAGCCATGAAGCAGGCCCGCGGCAGCCGCGAGCGCTATGGCCAGGAGGACGTCGACCAGGACAGCAAGCTCGTCCCCCAAGGCATCGAGGGCATGGTCCTCTACCGGGGCGAGGTGGCGGACGTCATCCACCAGTTCTGCGGCGGCCTGCGCTATTCGCTGGGCTACTGCGGCGCCCGCACCATCGCCGAACTGCAGGAGAAGGCACGCCTGGTCCGCGTCACCGGCGCCGGCCTGCGCGAGGCGCATCCGCACGACGTCAAGATCGTCAAGGACGCCCCCAACTACTACGGGGAGTGACGCTCAACGCTCAACGCGCCCCCGACCAGTGGCCAGTGATCAGTGACTCCCGACCTCTGACCTCTAACCTCTGAACTCTGAACACCGAACACTGAACACCGAACACTGACCCGATACACTCCTTGCCGGGCCGAGGTGCCTGGCCGCGAAGACCGACAACCCCGGAGGTGAACCATGGCTGTGCCGATCGGCGACCTGCTCGAAGACCTTGAAGAGCGCATGATGAAGACCATCGAGACGATGGAGCACGACTTTTCGGGGTACCGGACGGGCAAGGCCTCGCCGGCCCTGGTCGAGAACATGACGGTGGAGTACTACGGGACGGCGACGCGGCTGAAGGAGTTGGCGGGGATCACCACGCCCGAGGCCCGGCTGCTGGTCATCCAGCCTTGGGATCCGACGTCGGTGACGGCCATCGAGCGGGCAATCATCGCCTCCAGCCTCGGCATCTCGCCGGTGAGCGACGGGCGGGTGATCCGCCTGCCCATCCCGGAGCTGAGCCAGGAGCGCCGCCAGCAGCTGGCCCGCCAGGTCCGCGCCCGTTCCGAGGAGTCCCGCGTCGCCATCCGCAACCTTCGCCGCGAAGGCAACGAGGCCGCCAAGAAGGCCCAGAAGGATTCGGCGATCACCGAGGACGAGCTCAAGTCCATGCTCGAGGACATCCAGAAGCTGACCGACGACTACATCCGCCAAGTCGACGACACGCTGGCCAAGAAAGAGCAGGAACTAATGACGGTGTAGGGCGTCGCAAATCGTCGTTTTCATGTCTTTCCGCCAACGCCGTTCCTTTCCGGGGCGGAGCCGAGCAGGAGCTCGGCGATACTGCCATAGGCATCCCATGACGCTCCGCCGCATGCTGATTCCGGCCCTGGCCGCGCTGGTCGCGGTCGGCGTCCTGATCCGCCTTCAGGTCTGCCGCGAGCTGCTCGCCGCCGATGTCCAGGTCGCACGTCCCTCCGGCCTGACGGACATGCACACCTACAAGGTCATGTCCGAGCAGCTCCTGCGCGGCGAGTTCGAGGGCGAGTTCTACTACCAGCCATTCTACTATGCGGTTTTCCTGACGACGCTGAAGCGGCTCTTCGGGCTCGGCCCCTGGCCGGTGATGGCGGCGCAGGCGGTGCTCTCGGCGCTGACCGCCTGGCTGGCGGGGCTGACGGCGGCCCGACTGTGGGGCCGGGCGGCGGGACTCGCCGCCGCGCTCACCTGCACCTTCTCGGCGATGCTCATCTTCTATGTGCCCTACCACCTGCTGGAGATCCTCCAGGCCTTTTGGGTGACCCTGATCGCTTACCTCGGCGTCGAAGCCCTGCGGCGCGGCACCTGGCAGCGCTGGACCGCCCTTGGACTAGTCGTCGGCATGGCCATCCTCACCCGCGGCAACCTGTGGATCTTGGTGCCCGGGCTGCTGGTTGCGGCCGCCTGGCGCGAGGCCCGGACAGACGGTGCCGATGACGGTGCCGTCCCCTCCCCTCGCCAGCTGCCATGGCACCGCATCATCCTGACCCTCAGCTTGATGCTGGCGGCGATCATCCTCGTGCAGGTGCCGTTTGCCTGGCGGAACTCGCGGCTGCGCGGACGCCTGACCGGCCCCTCGACAGCGGCGGGCGCGGTGCTCGGCCTGGGCAACACGCCCGAGGCTCCGCCCGGCGGCCGCGAACCCGGCACCGGCCCCGGGCCGATGGAATATCCCCGCACCTACCAGGCGTGGGGGCAGGAGCTTGGCCAGGCCAGCGTCGCAGCCCGCATCCTGGGCTGGGCCCGACGCGAGCCCGGCGCCTTCCTCGAGCTGCAATGGCGCAAGCTCCTGCTCTATTGGGATGCCGGCGAAATCCCCAACAACATCGCCTGGGAGCATCAGGGGGTGCGCAGCCCGACCCTCCAGCGCTGCGGCATCGTCTCCACCGGGCTGCTCATGGCGCTCGCACTGGCTTCCGCCATCCCCTTGGCATTGAGGATATTCCGCCGTGGGCTTCGCTGCCTTCCGAGCGCGCTGACGGCCCATCCCGGGCGCCATCTCCTGCTCTATCTGCTCCTTGCCTATTGGCTGGCGACCGCCGCCTTCTACATCCTCGCCCGGTTCCGCGTGCCGTCGATCCCGCTCTTTGCGATCTTCGCCGGGGGCAGTGTCGCCACCGTCGCCCTGCGCCTCCGCCGCCGCCGCTGGGGGGCGCTGGCCGGGCGCTCCCTGCCGACGGTCCTGGGCGCGTTGCTGTTCGTCAACCTCGGCTATGCCGCCTATCGCCACGGACTCGAATCCCGGATCCTGCGCCTGGTCCGTCCAGACGGTACCCGCACCGCCCTGGCGGCTGGCGGCGTCATGGTCCTCGACCATGGCCCGATGTCCTTTGGCGGCTGGATGCCGGTAGCCGTCTCCGATGGCGTCGCCTTCGAGAAGCGCTTCGTCCTCGATCCCGCCGACCTGCCCGGCAAGACCGCCCGCCTCGTCCTGCCAATCCTCTGGGAAATCCCCGGCAAGGCGGTCGTCCAGGTCAACGGCATCGACGCCGGACTGCACCACGACAAGCCGGGCATGGAGGAGGCGGAGATTCCCGTGCCGATTCCTGAAGACGGACGCATCCTCTTGCGTTTCAGCGACATTGACGCGAAGATTCTGCTGGCCGTCGACCGCCAGCGCCACTACGGGCGGACCCGCATCGGCGGCGAGGATCCCGGAGCCGAGCTGGTTTCCTGCCTCATCCTGGAGCGGCCCGCCCCGCCCCGAGACGCCGCCCCCGCCCCGTAGGCGGGACGCGAGAAGCGACGGGTAGGGGGTCAGTCTTGTGTGGTGGAGCCACTCTGCCCGCGCAAGGTTGCTGGCGAGGACGTGGCTCGTTGGCAGTGGCGGCTTCAGCCGCTGCGCCCCGGGGCGGAGCGCCTGAAGGCGCCACTACGTACTCCCACTCCCGCTCCCGCACAAGGTTGACCCCCTACGGTGCGCCGACGGGCCGCGGGTTGCGGCTGGAGATCGCCGGTTTTTGGTGTATAGTGCGCCCCCGACCGAGCCGGAGCGGTGGCCGATGCCCGCCGCCGGTCGTCCGCCACCACCTTTCGGGAGCCATCATGCCCAAGCGCGAAGACATCAAGAAGATCATGATGATCGGTTCGGGGCCGATCATCATCGGCCAGGCCTGCGAGTTCGACTATTCCGGGACGCAGGCCTGCAAGGCGTTGAAGGAGGAAGGCTACGAGGTGGTGCTGGTCAACAGCAACCCGGCGACGATCATGACGGATCCCGAGTTGGCGGACCGGACGTACATCGAGCCGTTGACGGTGGACATCCTGCACGAGATCATCCGCCGGGAGCGTCCGGATGCGCTACTGCCGACGCTGGGCGGGCAGACCGGCCTGAACCTGTCGATGGAGTTGCACCATGCGGGGATCTTGGCGCGCTACCGGGTGGAGATGATCGGGGCGCGGGCGGAGGTCATCGAACGGGCCGAGGACCGCGAGCTGTTCAAGCGGGCGATGGCGGGGATCGGGCTGGACCTGCCGAAGAGCATATCGGTGCGGAGCATGGAGGAGGCGATGCGGGCGGCGGAGGAGTTCGGCGCCTTCCCGCTGATCCTGCGTCCGGGGTTCACGCTGGGGGGCACCGGCGGCGGCATCGCCTACGACCGGGAGCAGTATGCGGAGATCATGGCCCGGGGCCTGGCGGCGAGCCCGACCCACGAGGTGCTGGTCGAGGAGTCGCTTTTGGGCTGGAAGGAGTTCGAGCTGGAGGTCATGCGCGACCGCAAAGACAACGCGGTGATCGTCTGCTCGATCGAGAACCTCGATCCGATGGGGGTTCACACGGGCGACAGCATCACGGTGGCGCCGGCGCAGACCCTGACCGACCGCGAGTACCAGCGGATGCGCGACGCCAGCCTGGCGGTGATGCGGGCGATCGGGGTGGAGACGGGCGGCTCGAACGTGCAGTGGGCGGTGAACCCGGCCGACGGACGGATGGTGATCATCGAGATGAATCCGCGGGTGTCGCGGTCGAGCGCGCTGGCCTCGAAGGCGACGGGCTTCCCGATCGCGAAGATCGCGGCCAAGCTGGCGGTCGGCTACACCCTGGACGAGCTGCGCAACGACATCACCCGGGAGACTCCGGCCTGCTTCGAGCCGACGATCGACTATGTGGTGACGAAGGTCCCGCGTTTCGCGTTCGAGAAGTTCCCGACGGCGGACAGTACGCTGACGACGCAGATGAAGTCGGTGGGCGAGACGATGAGCATCGGCAAGACCTTCAAGCAGTCGTTGCAGAAGGCCTTGCGCGGGCTGGAGATTGGGCGCAACGGGCTGGGCTGCGACGCGAAGGACGCGAAGCATGCGAAGGACCCCGTGAAGCATCTCGAGGCGGAGCTGCGGCGGCCGAACGCCTCACGCATCTTCCGTGTCCGCGAGGCCTTCCGGCGCGGCTGGAGCGTGGACCGGGTGCATGGGCTGACCGGCATCGACCGGTGGTTCCTGCGGCATATCCACGAGCTGGCGGCGTTCGAGGACGAGATCGGCACGGCCAAGGACCTGGCCGGGCTGCGGCGCGATCCCGCGCTGCTGCGGCAGGCCAAGGAGTTCGGGTTCTCGGATCGGCAGATCGCCTTTCGCCTGGGCTGCCGCGAGGACGAGATTCGCGGGCTGCGCCGCGAGCTTGCGGTCCAGCCGGTCTATGGCCTGGTCGACACCTGCGCCGCCGAGTTCACGGCCTTCACCCCGTACTACTATTCGACCTATGGCGCGGCCGACGAGCCGGCGCGGACGGGGGGGCGGAAGAAGATCATGATCCTGGGCGGCGGCCCGAACCGCATCGGCCAGGGCATCGAGTTCGACTACTGCTGC
>CAZBDL010000196.1:0-1281 GCA_964490525.1 uncultured Victivallales bacterium
ACTCGACTGCAATGTCGTGCTCGACAGCGGCAACGTCTCTCGCCACCATGCCCGCGTGACCATGCGCGACAGCCGCGCCGTCATCGAGGACCTCAACAGCGCCAACGGCACCTTCGTCAATTCCGCCCCCATCACCCAGCCCGTCGAACTGAAACACCTCGACGTCGTGCAGATCGGCGGCAACGTCTTCGTCTACAACGACTCCGACCTCTCCGACGAGCTCCAGCGCCGCGGCCCACGCGTCGGCCAGCTCACCTCCGAATACTACACCTTCGACTTCCTCGGCATCATCATCCGCAAGATCGAGGAGAACGTCGGCAAGGTCTTCAAGGGCAAGCCCGAGGTCATCCGCAACGTCATCCTCTGCCTCTTTGCCGACGGCCACCTGCTCATCGAGGACGCCCCCGGCGTCGGCAAGAGCATGCTCGCCCAGGCCCTCGCCAAGTCCATCCACGGCTCCTACCGGCGCATCCAGTTCACGCCGGACATGCTGCCCTCGGACGTCACCGGGGTGAGCATCTACGACGAGCACAAAAAGGAGTTCAACTTCCTGCCCGGGCCGATCTTCGGCAACATCATCCTGGCCGACGAGATCAACCGCACCACCCCGCGCACCCAGTCGGCGCTGCTCGAATGCATGTCCGAGTCGGTGATCACCATCGACGGCAACCCGCACGTCCTGCCCAAGCCCTTCTTCGTGGTCGCCACCCAGAACCCTTCGGACTACCACGGCACCTATCCCCTGCCCGAGCCACAGCTCGACCGCTTCCTGATGCGCATCGCCATCGGCTATCCGGCGGCGGCGGCCGAGCGCGAGATCCTCGCCTCCCAGCTCAACCGGCACCCGATCAACGACATCTCCTACGTAGTCAAGGCGATGGAGATCGTGCAGGCGCAGGCGCTGGTGCGCCAGGTGCATGTCGCCGACCCGATCAAGGACTACATCGTGGCGATCGTCGACGCCACCCGCCGCCATCCTGCCCTGGCCGTCGGCGGCAGTCCCCGCGCCTCCCTCGCCCTGATGCGCATGGCCCAGTCCCTCGCCGCCTACCACAACCGCCGCTATGTCCTGCCGCGCGACATCCGCGAGCTCGCCATCCCCGTCCTCGCCCACCGCCTGACCATGAAGCTGCGCTCCCAGGGCGAATGGGATTCCCCGGCCGATGTCGTCGCCGATGTCCTCCGCCGGGTGCCGGTGAGCGAGGAGGAGGCCGACCCCGCCGACCAGCCCAAGGCCTGAAGCCAATCACGGAGCGCTGCCGACCACCTCGCCCCACCCCG
>CAZBDL010000196.1:1381-6758 GCA_964490525.1 uncultured Victivallales bacterium
GGAACGCCAATCTCCGAATTGGCGCGCCACAGGCGCCCGAAAGCGCCACGCCCCACCCCGGGAACGCCAATCTCCGAATTGGCGCGCCACAGGCGCCCGAAAGCGCCACGCCCCAACGGCTTACGAATCGTCTTGTATTCTCGTGCCTGTCCTCGTCCTCGGTTCGGTTCTCTGGGAGACAGAGGTTCGCCCGCGGCCTGCTCTGAGCCTGTCGAAGGGGGAGCGGGCTCCTGCCTTGCACGAGGCTTCGCTCGCCCTCGATGATTCCACCGACCCCGGACCCCCGATCACCGATCACCGATCACCGATCACCGATCACTGACCACTGACTACTCTCCGCACCACGCCCTGCCGTGGCAAGCTCCGCACTTTCCTATGGCGTCAGCCGTCGCGGGGCGCCGGGATTGGCCTCCAGCCATTGCCAGTAGCGGGGACCGGGGCCGACGCGCAGCCGCGCCATCAGGGCGGCAAAGTCCGCCGGCGTGACCAGGTGCGAGATGGATGCCCGCAGCTCGCCGCCGAAGCCGCGTCCCTTCAGGTAGTCGAGGATCAACTTGCGCGAGACCTTGAGGCCAAACTCGGCGCCGTGCGCCGACACCATCTCATCGACATGGGCCTCCAGCTCGGCGCAGAACGCAGCCAGGGACGGCGGCGTGAACCCGGCGGGATCGGCGATTTCCGCAAACAGCCAGGGGTTGCCCATCGCCCCGCGCGCCACCATGATGCGCGAACAGCCCGTGGCCTCGCGAAGTTCGCGGGCGGAGGCGGCGTCAACCACCCCGCCGTTGGCGACCACCGGAATGCCCAGGCGCTCGCGGACGGCCGCAATGATGCCGGTGGCCACCGGCCCGGAATAGAAGGCCCGGCGCAGGCGGCCATGAATGACGACCGCCCGCGCCCCGGCCTCGGCCAGTCCCTCGGCCAGGGCCAGGGTCGGCCCCGGATCGGTCTCGTGCTGGATGCGGATCTTGGCCGTCACCGGCACCGCCGCATGCGTCGCCACCGCCCTGAACGCCGCCAAGGCGCGCGGACGGTCCTCGCCCAGCACCGCCCCCTCCCCCTTGCGCGCCACCTTCGGGGCCGGACAGCCCAAGTTGAAGTCCAGCGCATCGAAGCGATGGCCATTGAGGATGTCCACGGCCCGCGCCAGGACCTCGGGCTCGGATCCAACGACCTGCACGCCAAGCCAAGCCTCGTCCGCGCCGCGCCGCAGGTAGCGCAAGGTCTTGGCTGTGCCGTGAACCAGCGATCCGGCATCGATCATCTCGGTGAAGGCGAAGCGGCACCCCTGCCGCCGGGCCGAACGCCGGAACGGCAGGTCGGTGTAGCCGGAGAGCGGGGCAAGAATCACGGCGCCATCGGGATACATGCGCTCATGCCCCCGCTAAACCGGGGCTTCCCCCCGCCAGCGTGCGCCGCAGGAATTCCGCGCAGAACACCGTCGCCGCCTGCGCGACGTTGATCGATTCCCCGCCCCCGGGCATGGGAATGGTCACCGCCCTCGCCCCGAAGACCTCGCCCACCCCCTCGGCCTCGCTACCAAAGACAATCGCGCTGCCCGCAAACAGCTCGTCCACCGCATACAGGCTCTCGCCGCCATGGCAGTCCGTGCGATAGACGGTACCCCCGCCGCAACGGCGAAACTCGGCGACGGCTTCCGCCAGGCTGCGAAATTCGCGGATCGCCAAGGCGAACTGGGCCGACATCGCCGCCCGGATCACCTTGTCGCCAAAAGGGTCGGCCGCCCCGGAGGTCAGCCAGACCTCGGCGATGCCCGCCGCGCGCACCGTGCGCAGGATTGTCCCGACATTGCCCGGATCCGCCACCCGGTCGAGGATCGGCAGCCACGGGCGGGCCGGGGCGGTGGCCGACGGCAGCTCCGGACGCCGCGCCACCAGCAGCACGCCCTGGCTCGCCAGGGTCGACGACCAGGCCCGGAAGGCGTCGTCGGACACCCGCACCATCGTCAAGCCCGGCAGCTCGCCCGCCGCCGCAAACGACGCCGCGCACACCGCGAACTCCACCAGGTCGGGGCGCAGCGCCAGCATCTCCCGGCAGCAACGCACCCCCTCGACCAGGCAGTGCTCCGCCTTGCGGCGGCCATGCCGCGTGCGCAGCTGCCGCAGCATCTGCTCCTGACGATGCGTCAGCGTGTCGCCCGATCCATCCATGCGCCTTCCTCCAAGTCCAGGCCCGATACGATATTCCCCCGCCAGGAAATTGCGCCCCGTGTCACCCTTGCTCCCCCGGCGCGGAGCGAACCACGACGCCTCACGGCACGGGCAGGGTGCCGAACACATGGGCGGCCAGGCCGACGCCGTTGTCGAGGACCAGGTCATGACGGGCGAGATGATCCCAGTCGGCAGGTAGCTTGGGCAATCTCACGCGCAGCTCGCTGCCCCCGCTGCCCGGAAGCATGCACGCGGGCCTGCCCGCGACGTCAAGATGCGCCAATGGCTTGACGGTCTTGCACTTGCGGGCCTTGATCCGGCCCGAGGCATCCTCATATTCCAGCCAGGACTTCGGTGGCTTCTTGCCGAAATATACCCCCTTGACCACGATCTCGGCTCCCGCCGCCGCGGCGGCCAACGGATTGCCCATGGCGTCCTCGACCGCCGTAATGGCCGGAGGCAGCACCTGCAGCGGTTCGGCCAGGACGGCCGTGACCTTGCTCGCCGGATCGTGGACGCGGCATGCCAGCGCCAGGGGATCGACCGGATGGCCGGCAAGCCATGCCACCGCCCCCTCCCCGGCCAGGCAGGCCGCCTTGAAGGCCTTGCCGTCATAAAGCCGGATGGCCTTGGCCCATTCAGCGGTCACCGACGGAACAGGATTCCCCCCGATATCGGGAACCTTGGTCAGGACCTTCAGGGAATAGGCCTTGGCGCGGGGCTTGCCATGGTCATCGGTCCAGGTGCGCACCCCCTGGATCTTGGGCCTCCTTGCGAAATTCGCCAGCCCCGCCTCGCCGGCCGTCACCGTCACCGCCGATCCCGGGGCGACGTAGGTGCCAGCCAGCGGCGCGAACGTGGCCGTGACCACCATGTCGGCATCTGGCATGGTCACAACGGTCGTCGCCGAAAGGGCCTGGTCCAGGGCCACCGTGTCGCCCGTCCACGCCGCGAATTGCTTCGCATAGGCGGGGTGGTCGGCAACAATCGTCCGGCGGGTGCCCGGCGCAAACTGACCGCTGCCGGTGCCCTGGTTGACCGTCAGGGCATGTAGCACGGGAAAGGCATATTCGTCAGCGCCGATGTCGACCGTGCCGTTGATCACCCGTAGGTCGCCGTCGATGTCGGTCTCGCCGGCGTCCGCAACGAAGGCGGGGTCGCCGGCGTCGATCGCCGGGGAACCGAGCAGCAGATGGAGGTCCGGGGTCACCGGGTCGGCCAGCTGGGGATCGACGGCGACGGCATGCGCATCCTGGCCGCTCGCCGCTTGATATGCCGCCAGGCCGACCCGGTCCTGGTTCTGCCAGACGAAGACCGGCGTCAGCCCTTCGGGCACAAAATACAGGTTGCGGTCGAAGGCGTTGTCATAGGTGACGGCGGCGGAAAACCAGTTGCTGAACACCATCGCGCCCTCGCCATAGGGATTGCCGCGGCAATGCAGGAGGTTGTGCGAGAAAGTGTTGCCGTTGGCCTTCTGGATCATCACCTCGCCGGTGTCCGAGGACGTGGTGTCGTTCCCGAAGAAGGTGTTGTGGCGGAAGGTGCAGCCCGTGACCGTGCCGACCGCGGCGTCGTACCCGCCGAAGGCCAGGCCGGCGACATGGTTGAGGTAAAGGCGGTTGTTGCGCACGGTGATGCCGCTGGTGGTCCTGCCGGCATGCTCGCAGCCAATCTCGACACCCAGATCGCAGTGGTGCACGAGGTTCCGCTCGATGACAATGTCCCGGCCCCCGTCGATGTAGATCCCCCCGGCCGAACGCTCGTTGCCGTAGGCCGGATTGCCGAAGGAGGTGATGCCGTGGACGACGTTGCCGGAGATGATCCCGTCGCGGGCCTGGTCGTTGGCCGGGGCGGTGCCCTCCCAACCGATCGCGTCGATGCCGATGTTGTTGCAGTCGCGCACCGTGTTGCCGGTGATCTCGAAGCCGCTGACGTTGCCGTTCAGGGTCAAGGTCTCCGAGTCGCCGGTCCGGCAGTCCCGGATGGTGTTGCCCGCGATCACCAGGCCGGAGATCGGCGTCGCCCCGTCGGTGCCATAGACGCCGATCCCGTTGGCGCTCCCCGCCGACGCGGCGGTGTTCTGCTCGATGTGGTGAACCAGGTTGTCCCGCAGTTCGACGCCGGTCCCCGTCCCGAAGACCATGATGCCGACCGGAAAGCATTGGTTGCTGGCGGTGCGGTAGTTGCGGATCTCGAAGCCCTGGATGACGACATGGCTGCGGCCCTCGATCCAGAGCATGGCACTGTCGCCGGCCGGCGGCGCCAGGTTCGTCCCGTCGAGGATGGCCGTCTCGCCGACGAAACTGCGGAACGTCACCGGATTGCCGGCCGTTCCGGAGACCTGGACGGTGACCCGCTCCTCGTAAATCCCGCCGCGGACCTGGACCGTGTCGCCAGGCGCCGCCTCCGTCGCCGCATGCTGGATGGTCCGCCACGGCTCGGCCAGGGTGCCGGGATGCCCGTCGTCCCCGTCCGTGGCGACATAGAGGTCGGCCGACCGCAGCGGCGCCACCGCCGCCGCAAGCAACGCAACCATCGTCAGCAACCGCAAGGCCTTCATCTTCACTCCATGGGCTGGGGGCTGGACTGAGGCGGGGACGGTGGCACGACGGGGATATCCCGGCGCACCACGAAACCTACATCCATTCCCGGCGCGATGCGAAGGGCAATGGCGCTAAGATAAGCTCCTGGGAACGCCGAGCCCGCTTGTCCGGCGTAGCGACTCCCCGGGTGCCCCGGTCCGAGCAGAACGAAACACGAAAGGAATAGGTTTCTGTCGTCCCTTCAGGACTCTGGTCTTTGGGGTTGCCATCTATCCCAGGGCTCACGCCCTGGGCTAAGGATATCGCCCTTTCAGGGCTTTCGGATGTCGGCATTGGCAGGCCATGAATCCGGCCGCTGTGGCATTGTCGCGAAGTCCTGTTTTTAGTCCCGAAGGGACGACAGATTTAGCCCAGGGCGTTAGCCCTGGGAACCACGACATCAAATACTCCACAAGCCCTGAAAGGGCGACAGACATATCAACGTAGTTTCAGGAGAGCCCGCAGGGCGAAGACGGAAGCTCGGCACTATGGCAATTTGAGTACTTCCTCTGGCTACGCAGGACAGGTCGAGCCATGGCGGCCAAGGGACCGCGGCAGAAGTATGCCGGTTTCGCCGAAACCGGCACGGCCCGCGACGACGTTCACGTCCCGTCAGCCGCCACC
>CAZBDL010000197.1:0-6752 GCA_964490525.1 uncultured Victivallales bacterium
CCCGCTCCCCCTTCGACAGGCTCAGGGCAGGCTGCGGGCGAACCTCTGTCTCCCGGCGAACCAACCCGAGAACGAGGAGTCAAGGACTTGGTCTTGGCGTTTGGCTTGGGGCATTTCAGTCCCGAAGGGACGGCAGATTTAGCCCAGGGCGTGAGCCCTGGGGACATGCATCACCACCATGTCCAGAGCCCTGAAGGGGCGAAAGACCGAGGACGATTACGAGGAGGGGAAGGGGGGATGGCCATGATTTGGAGACCGGGATGATGTTTGATGCGCATGTCCATACCCGGCTGAGCTATTGTGCGGATCCCGGGCTGACGCCGCGCTCCTATGCGGAGCGGCTGGCGTCGTGTCCCGACCTTGAAGGCGTGGCGATCACCGACCACGGCATGGCCGTGTACTTTCCCGCCGACATCGCCTGGAGCTGGTCGTTCCTGACCGACAGCCGGATCTTCGACGTCTGGCGCGACCAGGGGAACGAACGGCTGGCGGGGCACCTGGCGGAGATGGCGGAATGCGCGGACGCGGGGGTCGTCCCGGGGCTGGAGGTGGAGATGATGCATGACGGGCGCCTGACCGTCGATCCGATTTTCCGGCCGCGGCTGTCGGTGCTGGTCGGCAGCGTCCACAGCCTGCCGGAGACGGTCGGGCAGCCGCCCGACGCGATCCTGCGCCATTGGCGGCGGCATGTGCGGGAACTGCTCGGCACGGGCATCGACGTGCTCGGCCATCCCTTCCGCTGGCTGGCCGACAAGGTGCCGGTCAGCGAAGCGCTGATCCGGGAGATCGTAGCCGAGGCCGGGCACAACGGAGTGGCGGTCGAGCTGAACAGCCACTACCACATTGCCACCGATGCGGCGATGGTGCGTTGCGCGGCGGAACTGGGGGTCGCCGTGGCCTTGGCCACCGACAGCCATCGTCCGGACGAGCCCGGCGACTTCCGCTACCATCTTGCCCTGCTTCAGACTGCGGGCCTGGCCCTCACGGATCTGCGTGCCTTCCGTCGCGGCAAGGGCTGACGTCCACAAGGAACGCCCGGCTCCGTCCACCGTGACTATGGCGCTAATTCCAATTAAAAGTCAAATACAGATCTTACCACGAAGGACACGAAGAGCGCGAAGGGTTGCAGCACGAACCGCTTGATCCATGTTTTGAGCTTGGTGATGTTGAAGTTGATTCGGGCAACCTGGGCCCAAGTTCCCGGTGCACCTCGATGGCACAGCCCATCACTCGGTTCGATCGCCCAGTGAATTCCATTCTTCGTGTCCCTTCGTGCCATTGACGCCCGGGACGATCCGAGGCCAGGGCCGTCAAGAAGCGACCCAAGACCTGCCCCGCACGTGAAAAGTGGGAAAATCTTTCATGGAAGACCGTGGCCACCAGGGTTAATCCCCGCGTGGCGCCTCTATCCAGTCCAGGTATTCGGGGATTTTCGCCGCCAGGAAATACGGCAGGTTGAGCAGCCGGTAGGGGGTTCCGCCGGGGGTCTTGCACGCCTGCACCGCCAACGCCCCGGCATAAAGGCGCACGGCAATGCCGGGTTCGGCGGCATCGACAAACTGATGGAGCGAACGCATGCTCCCACTTTTTCCGGCCTTCACCTCAACCGGCACCAGTGTCCCCCGGTGCTGGATCACAAAGTTCACCTCGGCATTGGACTGGCTCTTCTCCCGCACCCAGAAGCAGGGCTTGTGGAGTAGGCTGGAGCGCTGGCACAGCAACTCTTGGGCAACCACATGCTCCGCCAGGACGCCGCGGTAGAATGAGTGGAGATCCGCATGGAGGAAATACTGTTCCTGGAGGCCAACGAAATAGTTCAGCAGTCCCGTGTCGAGCAATTGCAGCCGCGGCGATTTGCGGACATCTTGGCGGATGGGGATCCGCGTCGCCGTCGTCGGATACAGCAAATACAGCAACAGCGCCTGCTCCAGCGTCCGCAACGCCTCGCCCACCTCGCGGGATCGGTAGCTCGACTGGCCGAACCCGGCGAAGGCGATCCGGCTCCCGGCCTCGCCGGGGGCGGAACGGATGCAGTGGCCGAGGATGCGCGCCATGGTCTCGTTCCGGGCGTACTTCGGGACGTCATCCAGATAGGATTGCAGCAGCGATTCGTAAACGTCGCGCAGCGTCGGCAGATCCTGTGAACGGGCGTATTCCGCCACCACCTCCGGCATCCCCCCGACCAAGGCGTAGCGGTGGAACAACTCCAGTAGGCGATCCAGGGCGTAGCCGGGGAATGGAACCTGTGCCAACCTCTCCACGGCGTCCGTCTCGCCCACCGCAGCGAGGTATTCCGCGAAGGACAAGGGGTG
Source organism: uncultured Victivallales bacterium (assembly GCA_964490525.1). Lineage (GTDB taxonomy): Bacteria > Verrucomicrobiota > Lentisphaeria > Victivallales > CAZBDL01 > CAZBDL01. The sequence continues at coordinate 2,313 of CAZBDL010000197.1, forward strand.
CATCACCATGTGCTGAACCCGCCCCACCGGGAACTCGATCTCTGCCTTGGCCAGGGCGATCTCCAGCAGGCTGCCCGCACCGATGACGCACAACCCGGGCATGTCCTCATGAAAGTAGCGCAACATGTTGACCGCTTCGGGACAGGCCTGAATCTCGTCCAGGAAAAGCAGCGTCTTTCCTGCCGCCGGACGGACGTTCTGCCGTAGGACGATCGCCTGGAAAAGTTCCTTCGCCGCGAGTCCGCGCACGAACGGGGCCCGATTCTCCTGGCGCTCCAGATTGAGTTCAATATAACAGTCGAAGCGCTCGCCAAATTGCCGCACCGTCACGGTCTTCCCCACCTGACGGGCACCGCGCAGCAACAAAGGCTTCCGCTCCTGCCGTCCGGCCCACTCGGCAAGACGGACGGCAATAGCCCGGTCAAACATAGAATCAATCCAATGCTGCTAGTAATATGTAACAGAACAAGGGCAATATCTGCGTCCGGACCCACCATGCAAGGGCTGCGCACGTCGGGGCATAATGGCTAAGATAAGCACAAAATCGCGGCGAAGCCGCCGCCCGGGACCGCCATCCGCCAGCGGGCGGATCGGCTTTACGGCGAATCTACCGTTCCGCATGCTTATCTTCGTGCCATTGGTTCCTCAAATACCCCGGAGGGGTTACAGGCATTAGCCCGGGGTTGAGCGCAGCGAAACCCCGGGAATGCCCCCCCCCACCGCATCCCCACCCTGGAGGGGTGGCAGAACGGATCGCCCGAGGGCGCAACACCCTTGGCTTATGTGTTTTCCTGCCGGGGATTTCTGCGACCCCGGCCGGGGTCGACATGGCTGGGTCCGGGATTGCCGGGCTGGATGCCACTCAAAAGCCGCCTCGGGGCTCTCTCCCGGCCTACGCCGCCATCGCCTTGACCGGCGTCCTGCCGATCTTCGGCTACTCCCTCGGCCGGACTGGGGCGAGGACGACACGGAAGCTGATGTCTCTACTGCGTAAATTGGAGTCACTCATGACGCGGCCCGACGCACGGCAAATTCGAAACGCGAACCTAGGGCTGACGCCATGACTGTTCAGACTACCAGCCCCTCCAGCAGAGATTGACGGATTGATGGCGTTGCCAGCGGAACGATCGACATAGTAGTCGTTCAACCACTCCCATTCTCTGCTGTGGAGGTCGTGTAAACCAAGAGCGTTGGGCATAACCCCCGCGGTCTCTTCATCGGCGAACAGGTCCTGCGGATCGGCTCTGCAGGAGTATCTCCATTCGGATTCGGTTGGTAATCGATAGGCATGACCTACTGGTAGCTGAGCCGTCGCCCGCGCCCGTTCCGTTAATCGCGAACAGAAATCCATCGCCTCATTCCAACTCACCCAACCCATCGGACTGCCATCTTGCTCGTCGTATAGCGGCATAGCCCTGCCAATCAACAAAGATTTGCATGTTTTCCGGATCCCAACACATCGAATCTCCTCGACAGTGCCGAGCGGATTATCCTTGATCGTTTTCCAGAATGCCTTAATCCGACCGGGAAACGTGGTTTCAGTAAGACCCCCGTACACCTTTCCGTATTGTTGCCGAAATGTTGTGCCCATGACCTCGCGCCATTGCTGCTGCGTCACCTTGTACTTGCCGATCTTGATGGCGTAGGTGATCTTCACCAGGCGCTGGGTCTCGTCGGTGCCCCGTCCCTCCTCGTCCTCCGGGCCGCCCATCAGGAACTCGCCGGGGGGGATATCGACCAGCTCGATGGGAGCGGAGAGACCGGAGCGATAAACCCAATGCCACACGGCAATGCCCGCCACTGCGACCAGCACCGCCGCCAACGCCGCCAGGATGATCCGCTTTCGCTTCATGCGGCAAACCTAACTCGCCAGGACGGGTTAGGCAACGATCCCGCTTCCCGGGCAATTCAGAAACCTGGCCATGGTGTGCGTCGGCCAAATCCACTTGACATGCCGGGAACGTTCAACATGCAACGATCAAGTGCCTACGTGCGTTCGCTGAGCTGCAGAGCCGTCATGAGACACTTCGACTGGGGGGCATTGGCCTCAGGGTGCGGCCGGGGTCCAGCGGAAGGATCCTTGGCGGTGTCCGGGGGCGGTCGTGCCGGAGCCGTCGGGCCAGGCGATGCGCAGATCCTTGGGGCGGTCGAAGGTGACCGTCAGGACGGTTGTGCCGTCCTCTTCCCGGGTCCAGGCGACCTCGGCCATGGCGTCGCCGACGGGGGCCTGGCCGGAGGCCTGGCGCAGCGGTCCGAAATGGGGCTGGATCAGGACTTCGCCGAAGCCCGGGGTGCCGGGCTGGACGCCGAGGACGCAGGCGATGTATTCGTGGAGGGGCGAGGCGCTCCAGGCATGGCAATCGCTGCGCGTCGCGACCGCGTCGGGAATCTCCGGGAAGGTGGAGAGGTCGGCATCGCGCAGGGCCGTCCACTTGCCGAGCTGGCGCCAGAAGAGGTCGTAGGTGCCGGTCTTTTCCCAGGCCCGGAATAGGTAGAAGGTGAAGTAGAGGGAGGCCTGGCTGAGGCCGGGGGCGTCGGCCAGGCGCCGCGCCAGGGCGGCCTGGCGCCGGGCCGGGAGGGCGTCCGCTAGGATGGCCCAGGCATTGACGTGCTGGCTGGTGTAGGCTTCGCCGGGGAGGTCGACATAGAGCTTGCGGGCGCGGTCGTAGCAGTGGCGATTGACGGCGGCCACGGTGCGACGGTGACGCGCCGTTAGGTCCTTGGCCAGGCGAACCTCGCCGAGGATCTGGCACAGGTTGGCGGCGAGGCGGCAGGCCTGGGCGTACTGCAGGGCGTGGATGGCGTCCGGGCGGTCCTGGCCGCGCACCGGGGTGCCGCCGCCCCAGCCCCAGGGGAAGGTCACGTTCCATTCCGGGAGCCAGTCGATGAAGTTCCAGTAGTTGGGGTGGTCGAGCAGGTCATCCGCACGGCGCAGGCGCTCGAACCAGTCGAGGACCGCCATGATTCCGGGGAGCAGTTCGCGGACCAGGGCGGTGTCCGCAAAGTAGCGGTGGTGGTCGGCGATCATCATCACCCAGTAGAGGCTGAAGCCGGGAATGACCTGCGGCCAGTTCGAGGGATAGCGCGACTGGGTGATGCCCTCCGGCAGGCGCGAGGCGTCGAATTGGCGCAGGGCCTGGCGGCCGAGGCGTCCGTCGCCCGTCAGGGCATACGAGACGAGGGCCTGGATGCGGGTGTCGCCGACGTACTGGAGCTGCTCGTAGTAGGGGCAGTCCTCGTAGTGCTCGTGGGCGCAGAGCCGGGCCGTGCGCCAGGCCGTCTCCCAGACCCAACGGGTGGTGTCGTTGCCGTCGTCGAACGCCGCCTTCAGGGAGAAGGGATACATGGCGGCGGTCAGCCGCAGGCCATGCAGGGCCATGCCGTGTTCACCGCCGACCAAGTCCAGGCGGATGAACCGGGCGGTGCGGAACCAGAAGGTGGCGAAGGCGTGGCGGTGCGGTGCGGGATGGATGCGGTCGCCGTAGCCGACCACCTCGCCGGCGGGGTCGCTGCGCAGGCCCTTGCGGCCGTCGCGCCACATGGCCTCGGCGTAGGCCAGGTCAAGGCGCGCCCCGGCCTCCCCAGAGACGGTGGCCTCAACAAAGACCGTGGCAAGGTGGCCGAGGTCGAGGGTGACGCTGGCCGTTGCTCCGGGTGCAACCCACAGGGCACCCTCGTCGCGGACGAGGCAGCGCTCGGCCTCGGCGACCGAGACCGCGCCGACCGTCTTGAGGATCCGCGCCACCCCTTGCGGCCGCTCCTCCATCGGGGGGATCTCGCGCGGGGCCAGCCACCAGGCGCTGTAGGGATTGGCCAGGCGTCCACGGAAGATGGCCGGCGAGACGGGGCATGGCGGGACCCAGGCGGCATCGTTGAAGGCGGCGTCCTGCCAGCCCGATGGTGCCTGCGCCACCTGGCATTCCTCGGTGGGCGGGATCGCATGGAACGCGTCGGCCGCCTTCAGCGGCCAGCAGAAGCTCCGGGACGGGTCCACGTGGCAGCGCCAGCCGCCGCCGTTGGCCGCGCCCGTCGACAGCGAGTCCAGGGGCGTGCCGTCGGCTTTCATGACGCCGCCGCCGATCACCAGGCCGCCGCCGACATGCATCTCCGGGACGGTGTTGCCGCCCTCCGGCAGGGTCGTCGGGAACACCGCCACCTCCACCGCCAGGACATGCCGTCCCGGGGCGAGCGGCCGCTCATGCACGTCGTAGCGGTAGTGGCGCAGGTCGCTGCGGCAGGGGCCGCGACCCAGCAATTCCCCGTCGAGGAAGAGGTTGTGGCGATGGTCCGAGGAGATGCCGAGGCGCAGCATGGCATGTGCCTCCGTCACCTTGAAAGCCCGGCGGAAAAGATACATCCCGGGGGTTCCCCGGGCGACGTCCGGCACCCAGCACCAGCGGACATCGGCAAACAGCGGCGCGTCGGCAGGCAGGCTCATCG
>CAZBDL010000198.1:0-6726 GCA_964490525.1 uncultured Victivallales bacterium
GGCCGGATCTTCATGGACGACGCCAACATCCCCAGCCTGCTCTCGCTGCCCTACCTAGGCTATTGCCGCCCCGACCACCCCCTCTACCGGCGAACCCGGCGGGTGGTTCTCGGCGACGACAACCCGTACTTCTTCCGCGGCACCGCCGGCGAAGGCATCGGCGGCCCGCATGTCGGCCTCGGCATGATCTGGCCCATGGGCATCATCATGCGCGCCATGACCTCCCTCGCGGACACCGAAATCCTCGCCTGCCTGCGCACCCTCAAGCACTCCCATGCCGGCACCGGGTTCATGCATGAGAGCTTCCACCAGGACGATCCCGCCACCTTCACCCGCCCCTGGTTCGGCTGGGTCAATTCCCTCTTCGGCGAACTGATCCTCAAGCTGCACCGGGAACGGCCCCACCTACTGCGCCAGGGCTAATTCACCCCCGCCCGACCCGCGACCCGCAACCCTACGGAGCAAGCGCATCCTCGCCCCGGGTCAGGAAGTCCCACGCGACCCGCGCCCGGACCTCGTTGCCCCGATCCGAGCGGAAGACCACCTCGTCGGGAGCGAAGGAAACCGCCGCCACCGACTCGCCGAACTCGACCGGAACCGGCAGCGCCCCCTGGATGTAGTTCACCACCGTCGGACAGTCCGGCGAGAGCGTCACGGCGGTCGCGAACCCCGCCTCGTTCAGCTCGTTGGGCCGCACCGACGGCACCAGCCCCTCGGCAAAGTACCCGCAGATGTCCTCCAGCCCAAGGCAGCGATTACGCCCATTCCACGGCGAGCCGTGCCGACCCCGGTTGGCGATCCAGAAGGCCGTCCCCGGCAGCAGGGCCGCATCCTTCAGCGCAAACCACAGGTAGTTCCCAGGCCGGCTGTAGGCCACCGTCCACGCCGGCGTCGCCCCCGGCCGCTTCAGCGTCAGCACCAGGTCCGTGTACCCGAGACGCCGCGGAAAGCTCGCGCAGTCAACCTCCGCCGGCTCGGCCCACACCGTCGGCACCCGGCGCAGATCCGTGAACCGACGCCCCGTCGCCAGCGACTGGTACTCCCGGTTCTCCGGCAGGCTGAACGGCACCGGATAGGTCAGCCCCAGGTCGAACGCCCCGACCGACACCCGCAGCCCCCCCTCCTCCTCCGGCAGCGCCAAGGTCGCGTGATGCCCCAGCGGCATCGGCCCCGCATAGCCCGTCAGGACATGCGTCGAATACACCGCCGGATGCCCGTCCACCAGGCGGATGCGCTTGGCGATCCGGCCCGGACGAATCCGCGTCTCGATCTCCAGATCCAGGGCGGCGATGGCTCCTCGGCGTTCCTCCTTGGACAGCCGCCATTGCCCCGAGCCCGCCTCGCCATGGCAGGTGTGCTGTTCCGTCCCGAGCGGTTCCTTGTTGCCACCGAAGGGCAGACAGAAGAAGTCCCCGCGCAGGGGGGCCAGCACCGGATCCGGGAACTCCGCCAGCCCCTCGTCCTGCCACGGACTGATGTAGTAGGGCTGCACCGGCGTCGACGTGTCCGCCGCGAAGGTCGCTGGCGCCATGTGCCCGCCGCGCTCCGTCACGAACACCTCCGTCTGCCCATTCCGCACCACCCACCCCGGTTGCGAATTTCGCACATCCTTCACGGCCATGCCCTCCATCAATCCTGGCGTTTGCCGACCTTCTCGCACTCATACGTAGTATAGGCCCGGGCCTCCACCTTGCCAAGAAGCCGCCCCGATGCCCCCCCGGATGCCGCCAGGGATTTTTCGTCCTCCTCCTCGCTTGTCCGCCATAGTCCGCCGGTTGGCGGACGACGGCGGATCCTCGTCCTTTCGCCCCTTCAGGCCTCCGGGCATGGGGGTAAATCACGGTGCCAGGATAAGCATCTTTCTCTCCATCAGATATATACATTTAATCAATTCGTTTTCCCTTCCTCGCCCCCGGCTTCTGGTCGGACATCCTTCCCTGCCGCCGCCAGGCATTCACCCTGAATTCCTCGCTGCCCACCACGCCGTTACCATTATTCTGATTAAATAGCATCGTATCGTCGACATCATCCCGATGCAAAAGCTTTCGGTAATGGCCCACGCGCGCGGCATCGTCCTTCCCCCAGCCGGGCCAATGCGGATGTAGCTCCCGGCAGACCAGCGGATCGGGACGCCCCAAGACATATGCCGCCGCCGATGACCAAGGATATTCCTCCGGCAAGGCCACCCCCGCATCCGTCGCCACGACCGGGTTTCGCTCGATGTATCGGCCCAATCGCTCAAAATATATCTGTTTCTGCACCAATATGCTCCGATACCGTGCCTGCCAAAGCGGACCATGCCCGCCCTTGCGCCGATGCCACGCCCGGGAATACAGCGCGCAGGCCTTGCCGACGAACATGGACAACTCGCCGATGTCCTCGGCGTCGACCGCCAGGTGGAAGTGGTTGCTCATAACGACCCAATGATGGACACGCAGCCGGAGCGTCGGCAGCAGCTTGGCCCAAATACCGACCAGGCAACTCTTCTCTTCTGGTGTAGCCAAGATCCATGCGTCATTGATGCCCCGATTGAGGACATGGTAGACGCCTGGCCCAAACTTCAACCGCAGTGCTCTTGCCATCGCGTACCCCCTTGGCACGGTGTGTCAATTCGACTTGATTAAGTGGATCTATTTGAAGATGATGGAGTTGCTTATCATGGCACCGAAATTATGGCACCGGAAAAGGCGTTGTCAAGGCAGGGCATTGGCCGAGGCGGAGCGTCGGCGGGAAGGGTCAGGGGCCAGGGGCGACCGGCAGGTCGGCGAAGACGATCTCGTCGCCGACGACGGTGGCGGCCATGGCCAGGACGACGCCGTCGCGGCGGATCACGCAGCTGTGTCCGCGTCCGGGCCACTCGATGTCCTCGGATGGCGCTGACCAGTTGGCGGCAACCACGTGGATGCGGTTCGGGACGACGGTGTTGCGCGGGAAGATCTCGCCGAACCAGGACGCCTCGTTGGGGCCGTACCAGCCGACGGAGTAGAGGACGATGTCGGCATGCCGCTCGGCGAGGAGCTTGGGCAGGGCATGGAAGTCGAAGCAGATCATCAGGCCGAGACGTCCATAGGGAGAATCGACCACCTGGACAGGATGGTCGCCCTTGTCGCACCACTGGCCGTCGCCCGGCGTCCACAGCATCCGCTTGCGGTGATGGGCGAGGATCTCGCCGTCGGGCCCGAACAGAACCTGGGCGTTGTGAAACCGGCCACCCGGGGCCGACTCGACCATGCCCAGGCACAGGTAGACGCCCAGCTCCTTGGCGAGAGGCGCAAACCGCGCCGTGACGGGCCCCGGGATGGGCTCGGCCACCGGCTGGACCGGGAGATGGTCGTCATGGGGCGCGCCAACCGTCCAGCTCGCCATCGTCTCCGGATGCATGTAGCCCTGGACGGCGCACTCCGGGGTGACGATGATCCTGGCGCCCCCGTCCGCAGCCTGACGGACCAGGCGCATGAGGCGTGCGATGTTCTCCTCGGTCGCGCCCATCTCGGCAGGACACTGGATGGCGGCGACCCGCACCGTGGGGGCAGGCGACGGGCCAGGCTCCTGGGCGGAAGTGCCAGTTCCTGCAGTCAGCATCAGGGCAAGCAGGACGAGCCAAGGCCTCACGGTAAAACGCCATGTGCAAGGAGAGTCATGCAGGGAATTGGTCGCCAAGTGAGGCAATTGTCAAGCGAACCCAGTGGCGCAAGGATTGCCTCGGCCTTAGGTGATTTGACCACGACATGTTCCGCGCTGCCCTGGCGGGAGTGGTCTTTGGAGTGCGGCGGCACTGCGCCGCTTTGGCTTTCGGACGGTGTCCAGGCATGTCGCAGTCCGCGATGGGGCTGGCGAATTGGTGCTGCGAAAAACCAAAGCGGCGCAGGGGCGCCGCACTCCAAGGATCGCGCCACCGAGACAATGCAATCCAAGGCGCGATCAAATACAATTAGATTGGTGCCAAATTCCAGGGCCGCGCCAAGCGTGGCAAGGACGGGCCCTCCCCATACCCCATACCCAACCCCGGAAGGGACGTCCCGAACCGCGATGCGTTCGGGATCTGGTGACGGTCTTGTCCGCCATACGCCCTCGGGGCGACGGCGGATCCGGCCCCCCCACACAAAACTGAGGCGATACGCGCGAGGCCTTTGGGATTGGCAATTCCGCCTGTTCCCGCTACTGTACGGGGCTTTGCCGGAATGAGTGCGGGAGCAGAATGATGAAGCTGTCCTTGAGTTGGTTGCGGGACTATGTCGCGGTGCCCTTCGCCGGGCGCGAGCTGGCGGAGCGGCTGACCATGGCCGGGCTGGAGGTCGAGGGCATCGACGACCGGGCGGTCCCGGCCGGGGTGATGGTGGCGGAGATCCTGTCGCGCGAGCCCCATCCGAACGCCGACAAGCTGAGCGTCTGTCGGGTCTCCACCGGGTCCGGCGAGCCGTTGCAGGTGGTGTGCGGGGCGCCGAACTGCGCGGCGGGCACGAAGGTGGCGTTGGCGACGGTCGGGACGACCCTGACCGACCGCACCTCGGGCAAGAGCCTGACGCTAGGCAAGGCGAAGCTGCGCGGGATCGAGTCCTGCGGCATGCTCTGCAGCGCCCGCGAGCTGGCCCTGGGCGACGACCATGGCGGCATCCTGCACTTGCCGTCCGAGGCGGTTCCGGGCACGCCGCTGACGGACCTTTATCCGGCGGACACGGTGTACACGCTGGAGATCACGTCGAACCGTCCGGACTGGCTCTCGCACTGGGGCATTGCCCGCGAGATTCGCGCCATCGCCGAGACGGATCTGGCGCTGCGCTTCCCGGCGGTGCGCCTGCCCGCGCCGCAGGGTTCGGCCCCGGCGGACCTGGTCACGGTGGAGGATTTCGACCTGTGCCCGCGCTACACGGGGCGTCTGATCCAGGGCGTCCGGGTGGGGGAGAGCCCGGACTGGCTGAAGCGGCGCCTGCAGGCGCTCGGCCTGCGCCCGATCAACAACGTCGTCGACATCACCAATTTCGTCCTGCACGAGCTGGGCCAGCCGCTGCATGCGTTCGACCTGAACCTGCTGGCGGGCCAGCGAGTGGTGGTGCGCCGGGCGCGGGTCGGCGAGCGCTTGCAGACCCTGGACGGCGCGACGCATGAATTGCGAGATTCGCACCTGGTGATTGCGGATGCCGAGCGGCCGGTGGCGCTGGCGGGGGTCATGGGGGGCGAGGACAGCGGAGTGAGCGGGGCGACGGTGGACATCCTGCTAGAGAGCGCCTGGTTCCAGCCGTCGAACATCCGTGCGACCGCCCGGAGCCTGGGCATTTCGAGCGACTCCTCGTACCGCTTCGAGCGCGGCGTCGACTGGGCCATGGTCGACCGGGCCAGCGACCGGGCCGCCGCCCTGATCCTCGAGCTGGCGGGGGGGGAACTCGCCTCCGAGCTTGTCGATGTCCGCCGCGATCCCCCGGCGGTCCCGCCGGTGACCTGCCGCTTCGACCGCATCCGCGCCTTGCTCGGGGTGGAGATCGACAATGCCGCGATGGCCGCCATCCTGGAACGCCTCGGCTGCGCCGTCGAACCGGTCGACGACGCCAGTTGCCGGGTCACGGCGCCGAGCTGGCGCACGGACCTGACCCGTGAAGCCGACCTCGCCGAGGAGATCGTGCGCATCCACGGCCTGGACAAGATTCCCCTAGTGCCAGCAGTGGCGGTGCTGGGCGGCATCCTGCGCGACGACGCCTACCACCCGCTCGAGCAGGCGCGCAACCAGCTCGTCGGCCTCGGCCTGGTCGAATGCCTGAGCTATGGCCAGCAGGACGAGCCGACCGCCCTGAAGGACGCCCGCTTCGTCGCCGCCGACCTGCTGCGCACCGCCAACCCGGTGAGCCGCGACTTCGCGGTCATGCGCCCGTCGCTCTTCGGCGACATCCTGCGCAGCGTCGGCCACAACCTTGCCCGCCAGAACCATGACCTCGCCCTCTTCGAGATGGGCGTGGTCTTCGCCGGCAATCCTGCGAAGTTCGCGGAGGAGCGCCGGGAATGCGCCATCGCCCTGACCGGCTGCCGCCATCCCCACGGCTTCTCGGCGGAACGCAAGGCGGAGATCGGCTATGCCGACCTCAAGGGCCTGCTCGAGAGCTGGTGCGAGCTGCGGCGCCTCTCCGGAGTCGTGTTCCGCGCCCTGCCAGCGGACCATCCCGCCGCCGCGAACTTCGCGCCGGGTGCCGCCGGCGAGGCCTTGCTCGACGGGGAAAGCCTGGCGCTCCTCGGCGAGGCCGCGCCGCGCTGCACCGACGGCCTGCGCCTGCAGCATCCCCTGCTGGTCGCCCTGGTCGATCTCGACCGGCTGCTGGCGCATGTCCCGCCGCCGATCCGCTGCCGCCCCATCTCCCCCTTCCCGTCCGTCACCCGCGACGTCGCCTTTGTCGCCGACGAATCCCTGGCCCATGCGGCGGTCATGGACGTCATCCGCGAGGCCGGGCTGGAGCATCTCGAGAAGGCCGAGCTGTTCGACCTCTTCCGCGATCCCGCCACCCTGGGCGAAGGACGCAAGAGCCTCGCCTACACCCTGACCTTCCGCCACCCCGAGCGGACACTGACCGACGACGAGGTCAACCGTGCCCACCAGCGCCTGCGCGACAAGCTCGCCGCCGACCTCCACGTGACCCTGCGGTAGGGCATGGGGCGGGGGGCGGGGGGCAGGGGGCATGGGGCATGGGGCATGGGGGAAATGCGAAGCGGGGAACGCGGAATGTGGAGCTTGCACGCCGGGGC
>CAZBDL010000199.1:0-6725 GCA_964490525.1 uncultured Victivallales bacterium
TGACCTTGGCCCGGGCGGGGGCCGGGGCGGCGGGATCGAGGCGGATGAGGTTGCCCTCGACCGTGCCGTAGTCCGTCGCGATGGTCAGGCCGACGACCTTGCCGTCGGCGTCCCGGGCCGCCCGGCAGAGGCCCTTGGGCTTCTCGATGGCGATGTCGAAGTCGATGCCGCGGAAGCGCCGCCGCACCCGGCACGAGGTCCAGGCCGCAGGCAGGCAGGGATCGAGGCGCAGGCCGTCGTAGTCGGGCTGGACGCCCATGATGTGGTTCGAGGCGGCGACATAGTTCCAGGCGACGGCGCCGGTCAACCAGCTGTTGCGGGCGAGGCCGAACTGCGGATGGTGCCGTCCGGCGATCATCTGGGCGTAGATGTAGGGCTCGGCGCGGTAGGTTTCCTGCATCCGCTGGTGGGTCGTCGGCATGATCCGCCGGAAGTAGTCCATGGCGCGGTCGCCGTTGCCGAGCAGGCAGTGGGCGACGACGCCCCAGGGGTTGGTGTGGCAGAAGATGCCGCCGTTCTCCTTGAGTCCGGGCGGGTAGGTGGTGATCGAGGGGTTCTCCTTGATCCAGTGGGGATAGGGCGGATCGAGGAGGATCAGGCCGTATTCGGTCTCGAGGCGTTCGGCGACGGCCTGCATGGCCAGGGCGGCGCGTTCGCCAGTGGCGGCGCCGCTGATCACCGCCCAGGTCTGGGCGTTGAGCCAGACCTCGCCGTGGGCGGCCCCCGCCCCGCCGATCACCTGGCCGTCATTGTCGTAGGCGCGGCGGAACCAGGCCCCGTCCCAGGCATGCCGGTCGATGCTCTCCTGGAGGATGTCGCGCTCGCGCAGGAACTCGTCGGCATGATCGGCATGGCCGGTGCGCCGGGCCAGCTCGGCCATCTCGGTCAGCGCCTTGCGGTAGAGGAAGGCGACCATCACGCTCTCGGCGCGCAGGTTGTCGCGCCCGTGGTGGTCATCGCCCCAGGTCAGGCCGGAGATCTGGAGCATGTCGTTCCAGTCCGCCAGCAGGATCAGCGGCAGGCCGTGCGGGCCCTTCATGCGCCCGGTGTAGCGCACCGCCGCCAGCAGGTGCTCGTAGAGCGGCGCGGAGGCCGGGTCGTCGCTCCACGGAGCCTTGGCCGCCAGCACGCCCCAGTCGCCGGTCGCCTTGATGTACTCGGCGACCGTCATGACATGCCACAGGGCATCGTCGCTGAAGCTGTTGCCACCGTCGCCCTCGCCGCTCAGCGGGAAGAACTGGTGGTACATCGAGCCTTCGCGGAACTGGATTGCGGCCAGCTTCAGGATCAGCTCGCGCGGCTTTTCGGGCGTCAGGCAGAGCGCCCCGAGGATGTCCTGGCTGGAGTCGCGCGTGCCCATGCCCCGGCCGATGCCGCCCTCATAGATCGAGGGGCCGCGGCTGAGCCGGAAGGTCACCTGCGACTGATAGCCGAGCCACTGATTGACGACCAGGTTGAAGTCGGCGTCCGGCGTCTCCACCTGGTTGGCGGCAAGCACCTCGCCCCAGTACCGGCGCCAATGGGCGACCAGTTCGGCCCCGACGCCCGCCCGGGCATAGCGCCGGACGTGCTCCGGGGAGCCCTCGCGGCCTTGCGGGTGGTAGCCCAGGACAAAGGCCAGCTCCTTCGTCTCGCCCGGGGCCAGCGCCACGTCGAAGGAAAAGCAGGCGATCGGGTTGCCGCCCAGGATCGTGCTGCCGGTGCATTTCCCCGCCTCGACCACCGCCGGATTCGCCTCGCTCCGGTAGCCGTCGCCGAGGAAGCGCTCGCGGTCGGTGTCGAAGCCGGTGGGCACCTCGCTCGCTGCGAAGAACGCATACCACGGCCGGTCATAGGCCGCGGTGACGTGGTGGATGACGTTGCCCTCGACCTCGCAGCGCGCGACATTGTAGGTGTACTGGAAGTTCTGCAGATCGTGCATCGCCTGGAACAAGCACAGCTCGGCATACGGGAAGACGGTCAGCCGCCGTGCCCGCGGGCCGGTGTTCGTGATCCGGCAGGCCCAGACCTCCACCGGATCCGCCGCCGCCACCGTGTAGGTCGTCTCCGTCGCAATGCCCGCCGTCTCCCCCTCGATCACCGTATACCCGAAGCCATGCCGGCAGCGGTACCGGAACGACGCCAACGGCGGCATCGTCGGCGCCCAGCCCGCCGACCAGTACGTACCCGTCTCCGCGTCGCGCAGGTAGATGTAGCGGCCCGGACGGTCGAACGGCACGCTGTTCAGACGCATGCGCAGGAGGCGGTAGTCCCGCGCCGACTTGTAGAACGAATACCCCCCGCCGGTGTTCGAGATCAGGCAGCAGTAGTCCTCGTTGAACAGGTAGTTCATCCACGGCGTCGGCGTCCGCGGATCCGTGATCACGTACTCGCGGTTCGCCGCATCGAACTCGCCCCAGCGCCGTTGGTCTGACATGGTGGAATCCCTGGTGAAGGTGTTTTCGTTATCGCTCCCGCCCGTCCTGCGGGACAGGCCTGCGGGACGGCAAGGGGAGAGAATGTATTGTACGCCGTTTCCGGTTACGGCGCAAGTCATGATGCCGGTCGGGAGGAGGAGGCATCATGTTTCCGGGCCGGAATGTCGCCTCGCTTGGCCAGGGGTCCGGGCAAGGGGGATGGTTGGCGGCGAAAAACGCTTCGGGCGCAACAGGAAAAGCCAAGCGGTGCTATATTGCGGCCTTTTCCTGCGATTGCGGAATCCCGACACGGGAGGTGGCGGATGCGTTGGCTGTGGATGTTTCTGGCGGCCCTTCTGGCGGGGTCGTTCGCGACGGGCTGCGCTACCTACGACGAGCGCCGCGAGGCGGTGGTCGAGAAGGCGCGCGCCTATGCGATCCGCCAGTTTCCGGAGCTGAGCGAGGTTCAGCGCCATCACGTGGCCTTCACCAAGCCGCGCATCCTCCAGCGGCGGATCCTGACCCGGGAGGGGGGGGAATTCGAGTCGGGGATCGACATCATGCACACCTGCGTGGTCTGGGCGCTGCCGGAGAGCGAGGGAGAGGCGCTGGTAGTCGTCGGCACCGGCGAGCGCAAGCTCCAGGAGTGGCAGCCGCTGCGGGCGCTGATCCGGCGCTACGCCGGCGTGGAAGAGGAGTTTCCCGAAGAGCCATGAAAAGCATGACCGGCTATGGGCGCGGCGAGGCGCGCACGGCGGATGGGGTGGTCTATCTGGCCGAGGCGCAGTCCTACAACAAGAAGCAGTTCGAGGTGCGGGTCCGGCTGCCGAAGGATTCGCCGTCGCTGGAGCCAATGATCCGGGAGCTGGCCGGGACCCGCTTCAGCCGGGGGGCGGTGACGGTCCGCCTGGATTCGCGGCTGGAGGGGGGCGCGGCGGCGGGCTCGGCGGTGATCGACGAGGCCCTCGCCGCCGCCTATCTAGAGCAGGCGCGGCGGCTGCAGGCCCGGCATGGCCTGCCAGGCGAGATGGCCATCGCCGACCTGCTTCATCTGCCCGGGGTGGCCGAGTTCCGCCCGGTCGACGACGGCGACGACCGGCACCTCGCGGTGGCCCGGGCGGCGGTCGCAGGGGCGCTCGACGCGCTCGACGCAATGCGTCTGGCCGAGGGCGGGCGGCTATGCGAGGATATTGCCGGGCGCCTCCAGTCGCTGGCGGCGCTGCTCGACCGGATCGAGCCGAAGGCCGCGACCTTGCCCGAGGTGCAGATGGCTCGTCTGCGCGACCGGCTGCGCGAGGCCATGCCGGAAACGGGCGAGGACGAGGAACGGCTGCTCCGCGAGATCATTGTCTTCACCGACCGCAGCGACGTCAGCGAGGAGATCACCCGGCTGCGCAGCCATTTCACCCAGGCCGAAAGCTTCTTCGCCGCCCGCGAACCAGTCGGGCGCGGCCTGGAGTTCCTCCTCCAGGAGATGCAGCGGGAAATCAACACCCTGGGCGTCAAGGCGGCGGCCGCCGACATCTCGCCGCTGGTGGTCGAGTTCAAGACCGGGCTGGAGAAGATCCGCGAGCAGATCCAGAACATCGAATGAGCACCCGGGCCAGGCATGGCCGGGCGGGCTGGCCCATGCCGGGCCGGCCCATGAAGGAGGACATCCCGATGAACCTGCGCGAATGCGATCCCGAGACGATGCCCGGGCACCTGCCGGAGACCTTGGACCTGGACAAGGTGGTCCGGGCCGTCTGCGGCACCTATGAGGACGCCTGCGGCGTCAATCACATCGAGGGGTTCAACCTGCCGGGGGAGGAGGAGGTGCTGGGCATCCTTCACGACCTGACGGAAGTGCTCTTCCCGGGATACCGCGGAAAGAAGAGCCTGTCGCTGAGGACCGTGCGCTTCCACGTCGGCGAGATCCTGGCCCGGGTGAGCGGCGAGCTGCGCAGCCAGATCGTGCGTGCGACCAACTACAACTGCACGATGGAGAAGTGCGACAACTGCGACGTGCCGCGGCGGGCGGACGAGGCGGTGGCGCACCTGCTGAACCGGTTGCCGGCACTGCGCGAGACGCTGAAGACGGATGTGGCGGCGGCCTTCGAGGGCGACCCGGCGGCGAAGACCCTGGACGAGATCGTGCTGAGCTATCCCGGCCTGCGGGCGATCACCATCCACCGCATCGCCCACGAGCTGTATGCCTGCCAGGTGCCGCTGATTCCCCGGATGATGGGGGAATACGCGCACCGGACGACGGGCATCGACATCCATCCGGGGGCCACCATCGGACGCTCCTTCTTCATCGACCACGGCACCGGCGTGGTCATTGGCGAAACAGCGGTGATCGGCGAGCGGGTGAAGATCTACCAGGGCGTGACCCTGGGGGCGCTGAGCTTCCCGAAGGACGCGGCGGGCAACGTCATCAAGGGGGTCAAGCGCCACCCGAACATCGAGGACGAGGTGACGATCTACTCGGGGGCGACGATCCTGGGCAACATCACCATCGGGCGCGGCGCGGTCATCGGCGGCAACGTCTGGCTGACCGAGGATGTCGCCCCGGGGACGACCATCACGATGCCGCGCCCGGAGCTGCAGGTGCGGACGCGGTCGCGGAAGGGCTGAAGCCAGATGGACACGCACCTTGCGCCCCTGCGCGACTGGGGACTGCCGCTGGATCCGCTGCTGCTGGCGGCCGGGCCATGCAGCGCCGAGAGCGAGGAGCAGGTGCTGGCCTGCGCCCATGCCTTGGCCAGCTGTGGCGTGGGCTTCTTCCGGGCAGGCATCTGGAAGCCGCGCACCCGGCCGGGCCATTTCGAGGGCGTCGGCGCCCGCGGCCTGCGCTGGCTGGCCCGGGCCAAGGCCGAGACCGGCCTGGCGGTCGGCACCGAGGTCGCCACCCCAAAGCACATCGAGGCGTGCCTGAAGCATGGCCTCGACGTGGTCTGGATCGGCGCCCGCTCCACCCCCAACCCCTTCCTCGTCCAGGAACTGGCCGAGGCGTTGCGCGGCACCGGGCTGGCGGTCTTCGTCAAGAATCCCGTCAGCCCCGACCTCGAGTTGTGGATGGGAGCCATTGAACGCATGCTCAATGCCGGTCTCACCCGGGTCGGCGCCATCCACCGCGGCTTCAGCAATACGCAAGAGACCCGCTACCGCAACCGGCCGAACTGGAAGATCCCGATCGAGCTGAAGCGCCGCCTGCCAAGGCTGCCGTTGCTCTGCGATCCGAGCCACATCTGCGGCCGCCGCGAACGCATCCAGTCCGTCGCCCAGGAGGCGGTCGACCTGCTCTACGACGGACTGATGATCGAGGTGCATCCGAATCCCGCCGAGGCCCTCAGCGACGCGGCCCAGCAGCTCACGCCGGAGCAGTTCCGTGGCCTTCTCGCCAGCCTGGTCTGGAAGCGTGCCGACTCCCTGGACCGCGACTTCCGCGAGCATCTCGAGGAACTGCGGGCCGAGGTCGACGACCTGGACGAGCATCTGCTCGAGGTGGTCGGCAAGCGCATGGCGGTGGTGCGCGCCATGGGGGAGCTGAAGCGCCGCCAGCGCGTCGCCGTGCTCCAGCCCGGGCGCTGGGAGGAGATCCTGGCCAGCCGCGTCGCCGCCGCCCGCGGCCACAGCCTCTCCCCCGACTTCACTGTACAGCTCTTCCAGGCCATCCACGAGGAGGCCATCCGTCAGCAGGAGGAGCCTGCGGACACCCCTCCCCCCGGGAACTGACCCGGTTCACGGGGTGCTTGCCGCACGACGCGTTGTGCGGTGCCTCGTTCTCTGCATCCCGAGGCCGTCAGGCGCCCGGGACACCGCCTTTCTCCCGCCGAGCGGGCGTTGGCGAACCGCCATGTCCGGGAAAGGCCAACCCGGGCGAGCGCCCGCCCCCTATTCGGCGCGGAGGACGTCGATCGGGTTCTGCTGGGCGGCCTTCCAGGCGGGGTAGGTGCCAAAGACGATGCCGATGCCGGCGGCGATGAGGTAGGAGGCGGCAAGGATCCAGGGAGGAAAGCGGATGGGCCAGTCAGCATAGTAGGTGACGAGGCGGGAGATGCCGACCCCGACGCAGATGCCGAGCAGGCCACCGAGGGAGGTGAGGGTGACGGTTTCGATGAGGAACTGGTTGAGGATGTCGGACTTGCGGGCGCCGAGGGCGCGGCGGGTGCCGATCTCCTTGCGGCGTTCATAGACGTTGGCGAGCATGATGTTCATGATGCCAATGCCGCCGACGAGCAGGGAGATGCCGGCGATCGACCCCATGACGATGGCGAAGATGCGCTGGGTGCGCTCGTGCTGGCGAAAGAGATCAAGGGGCACGAGCAGGGACCAGTCCGGGGTGTC
>CAZBDL010000200.1:0-6723 GCA_964490525.1 uncultured Victivallales bacterium
CGCCGCACGTCAAGGACAAGACCCAACGGATCAACGAAGCCATCGCCCAAGTCTATCATGAATGGGCGGAGGACATGGCACGCAAGGCCGAGGCGGACGCCAACGCCGGCGAGATCAACGAGGCCATCAAGAAGTGTGCCGAAGCGATCCGCATGAATCCCGCCATGGAGACCCGGATGCGCGACATGATCGCCCGTTTCGAGAAGCAACGGACGGTCATCGAATACCGCGTGGACAGCGGCGAGCAGCTGATCGACCCCGGCAAGGAGGATCGCCTTTACCGCGTCGATTTGCTCTATGCCCAAGGCAAGAAGCTGTATGCCGAAAAGCAATGGGACAAGGCCCGGGACAAGTTCGAGGAGATCCTTTCCCTGAACCCCTACAACCTGAAGGCCATCGAATACGCCCGCAAGATCAACTATCGACTCTTCGAGACTGGCCAAGTCCGCCGTGAGACCACCCGCGAGGAGCGCTTGGCCGAATCCGAGTGGAAATTCGTCACCCCCTTGCTTCCCCGCGCGGAAAGCGGCCTGCGGGAAATCGAGCAGCAGCCCCTACTGCGTGACGAGGCCGGCGACGCCATCCAGCGCAAGCTCAATGAGATCATCCTCGACCACATCGAGTTCGAAGAGGTCACCATTCCCACCGTCGTCCAGTATCTCAAGCAGCGCAGCCGCGAACTCGATCCCGAGAAGAAGGGGGTCAACATCTTTCTCCGCCTCGGCGGCGGTGGACAGGCCGCTCAGGCTGGCGAGGCAGCCGTCGACGATCTCTTTGGCGGCGGCGACGATGACCTGTTTGGCGACGATGCCGCCGACGATGCCGGTGCCGATGCCGGTGACGAACAAGATGCGGATGATGGCTTTGGCGCCGATGGCGGCGGCAGCGGGGCCGAGTCTGTTCCCCCGATCACCATTGTCGTCGACGACATTCCCCTCGGCGAGGCGATCCGTTACATTTGCCGTGGCGCCAACCTGAAATACCGCATCGAGAAGTATGCGGTCGTCATTGCCTCCCAGGACGTCCCCTTGGACGAACTGGAGACGCGAATCTATCCGGTCGAGCAGGAAAGCATGAGCGAGATCGGCGGGGAAGAGAGCGAGGAGGGCGGCGGCACCAGTTCCATGGTGCGCTACTTCCGGCAACGCGGCGTGGCGTTTCCCGAGGGCTCCCGTGCCGTCTATGACCCCCGCATCAGCCGTCTCATCGCCACCAACACCCCGGAGAACCTGGCCAAGATCGAGGACGTCATCCGCGAGCTGAACGTGGTCGATCCGCAGGTCCTCATCGAGTGCAAGTTCGTCGAGGTCCAGACCAACAAGCTCAACAATCTGGGCTTCGAATGGCGCATCGGTCGCCCGGTCGGCCCCAGTACCCAGTCGACCACCTTCAACCCCAACGATCCGCTGATGCGCTTCAACAGCGACCTGACCTGGACGGGCAACGACCGGGTGTTCCGCATCATCCATCGCGACAGCCAGCTGGTCAGCTGGGAAGCCATTGTCCATGCGCTTGACCTCCGGGACACCACGGACATCCTCTCCACGCCGCGCATCACCACCCAGAATGGCGAAGAGGCAACGATCCGCATGGCCACCGAGGTGTATTTCCCGGAGAGCTGGGGAGAAGGCCAGTTCGTCAGCGTCTCCGGCATCAGCGACTACTTTGTCCCCTCGATTCCCGAATTCGGCGAACCGACGGAGCTGGGGGTGAGGCTGACGGTGACGCCGAATGTCGATGCGGATCGCTACACCATCTCCTTGGACATGGTTCCGATCATCCAGGCGCACATCGGTTGGCTGGACTATTCCTACACCATCACCGTCAACGGCCGGGCCGCGGTCAATACCCTGCGCATGCCGATCATCGAGGCGCGTCAGATCGAGACGCACTTCAATGTGTACGACGGCGAGACGGTGGTTCTCGGGGGTGTCATCCGCGATACCACCTCGGAGATCGACGACCGGATCCCGGGGCTGGGCGACATCCCGTTGCTGGGCCGCCTGTTCCGCTCCAAAGTTCACGATGCCGCAAAGGCCAACCTGCTGATCTTCACCACCGTGCGCCTGGTCAATCCTGACGGCTCACCCTTGCGCGAGCGTGAGGTTCGTGGCAAGCCGCCGTTCCGCCAGTAGTCACCCCGCCGAACCAAAAGGCGCCTGGCCATATTGGTCAGGCGCCTTTTCCTTGGAGCCTCTGGCGGCGGCCATACCGAGCGCCCTGCGGGCCTCGGGATCTCCGATCGGTTGGAAAGCGGAAGCGATGTCCATGGCATGGCGCGCGCGCTATGCCCGGCCCGGCCAACCGTTGCGATGGACTCGCTCCGGCTCGAACTGCGTCCTCGGCTCCGGTGCCTCCGCCGGATGCCCCACGGCCAGGACGGCGACCGGGACGATGCCCTCCGGCAGGGAAAACAGGCGCCGGAGCCCCGCCATGCGGTCTGCGCGCGGATGCACCCCCAGCCAGCATGCGCCAAGGCCCAAGGCCGGCGCGGCGACCAGCAGGTTCTCGATGGCCGCGCTGCAGTCCTGGAGCAAATAGGACAGTTCACCGGCATGGGCGCGGGCGATGTCGCCCAGGACGACGATGCCCAAAGGCGCCTCGGCCAGGAAGGCCCCGTTCGGCAACAGGGAGGCGACTGCGGCCAGCCGCCCGGCTTCGGTCAGCACGATGAACTCCCAGGGCCGCCGGTTGCAGGCGGACGGTGCCGCCATCGCCGCGGCAAGGAGCTCCTGGATGGCGTCCTCGCCAACGGGACGCCCCGGCAGGAAGCGCCGGACACTGCGTCGCCGCCAGACCAGGGCCAGGGCCGGATTCATGGATCGACCACCGCAAAGGTCATCATGGTCCGGCTCACCTCGCGGCCAGCGACCGAGAGCGAGCCATGGCCACGGCCAAAGCGGGACTTGCTCTCCGGCAGTTCCACGTCAATCCGCAACTGATCCCCCGGGAACACCGGATGGAGGCATTGCGATTCGTCGATCGACATGAAATAGGCGATCTTGCCCTTGTTCTCCGGACGGGAAAGCATCAACACGGCGCCCGCCTGGGCAATGATCTCGGCCTGGACGGGACCGGGCAGCACCACATAGTCGGAGGAATAGTGGTGCAGGATCGGATCGCTGACGGTGACATTCTTCACCGCCAGGACATTGGGGTCGGAAAAGCTCACGACATAATCCACCAGAAGGAACGGGAAGCGGTGCGGGATGATGTCAGCGATCCCGTTGACGTCCATGGCGATGCCGCTCGACTTGTCGATCTCCGAGTACTCGCGCTCGAAGGTCGTCGGCTTCAAGCGCGGCCGCACGCCCAGCACCAGCTCGGCCTGGCAGGAGATGCCCGCCTGGATGCGGTTGACGGCACGGATGCGTGCCTCGCCACCATCGACGCCCAGGACCTCGACCTCGACCTGCAGGCGATCGCCGGGATTGGCTGGCTTGCGGAACTTCACCTTGCCCAGCGACTTCAGGTAGATCTCATGCTCACGGCTGGGGTCCAGGCGCAAGCCGACCGCCAATTGGGCCACCTGCTCCATGGCCTCCACCTGGAGCACGCCAGGCATGATCGGATGCCCCGGGAAATGCCCCTGGAAGACCGGTTCGTTGAAGGTCAGCGCCTTGAGTCCGACGAGACGGTCAGGCCCCTCGACCAAGACCCGATCGAGGAGCAACGACGGACAGCGATAGGGCAACCGTGCCTGTATTTCCCCCATCCCGAAGACTTCACCACTCATGAAAACAACCTCTGCTCATGGGTTAAGTCGGGCTATGCCGATGCCGCCTGCGCCCGCATGGCCCGGGCCAAGGCGATGTTGGTCGGATGCCCGGACTTCACGGCAATAATATGGCCGCGGATGCGGCTCCCGACAAGGTACAGATCGCCAATCAGGTCCAGGACCTTGTGGCGCACCAGTTCGTTCTCCCAGCGTTGCCCGTCCTTGCTGATGATCGCCCCGTCGTGGATCACCACCGCATTGTCCAGGCTGCCCCCCTTGACCAGTCCATGGGCGATCATCATCTCCAGCTCCCGGTACAGGCAGAAGGTCCGGGCGCCGGCGATGCCACGGCGGAACGACTCGGCCGTGATCTCGCCAGCAAAGAACTGGGCGTCCAGGGGCGTCGCGCCAAAGGCGATGATGTAGGTGATGCGAAAGCGCTCGTCGGGCGTCAACACCAGCTTGCTTTCGCCCTCCTCGATGATGATCGGGGCCGACGCACGCCACGCCTGCGGGACAGCATCCTGTGGCTGGATCCCGGCTTGTTCGATGAGCCGGACATAGGGCTCGGCACTGCCATCGAGCACCGGCGGCTCCATGCCGTCCATGCCCACCGCCACATTGTCGATTTCGAGGGCATGAAGGGCGGAGAGGACATGCTCGACGGTATGGACACGCGCCTCGCCGCAAGCGATGGTCGTGCCGCGGCGCACATCGACGACATGGTCGGCAACGGCGCGCACGGACGGCGCCCCGGGGAGGTCGGTCCGCTGAAACACGATGCCGGTGCCCGGGGGGGCTGGCCTCAGGGTCAGGTGGGCCCGGATGCCGGTGTGCAGGGCGATGCCCGACAAGGTGACTTCCCGGCCGACGGTCTGCTGAACGGAGGTGGCCATGGGGGGATGCCTTCAGGTCATGATCCCCGCGGCGAGCGCCCAAAGACGGCGCATCACGCGCAGGAAGAAATTGCCAAAGCCGGTACTATATCGCCATGGCGCATGAAATGACATGCGCCGATCGCTCTTTTTCTGGACGGACCGCGGGGCCGTCACCGCTTGCAATGGCCATGGCACCGGGGTACTGTACCCCTGGAATCAGGGAACGGATCCACAAGGGCATAGCCGGGGGAGAGTCCATAACATGAGCGCAACACCGGTGAAGATCCTCGTCGTCGACGATGACGACCTGCTCCGTGACTTCTATTGCCGGGTGCTTAAGACCGAGGGCTATGAACCGGTCACGGCGATCAATGGCGACGATGCCATCGAGATCCTTGACCATGAGCCCGAGCTGAAGCTGGCCGTGATCGACCTGCTGATGCCGATCCGCACCGGCTGGGAGCTGATCGAATTCATCAAGCGGCATCCCCGCTACGGCACCATGCCGATCGTGGCGATCACCGGCTTGGCAGCCTCGTTCGATGAATTCGAGAAGGTTCGCCAAATCTGCGATGCGGTGCTGCACAAGAGCGACTTCGAGCTGAACGCCTTCCTACGCATCGTCGAGAACCTGGTCAAGCGACAGCCATGACCGGCCCACGTCCCGACGCAGGCACCTCCATCCTCGTCCTGATCGACGTCCAGGAACGCCTCCTCGGTGCCTTTCCCGAGGCCACCCGTGACCGCTTGTTGCCCCGGCTCGGCTTGTTGCTGGCCGCAGCCCGTGAGCTGTCGCTCCCTGTGGTCGTCACCGAACAGTATCCGCAAGGTCTGGGCCCGACCTTGACCGAACTGCGTGAGGCGGCGGGTCCGGACAGCCCCACCCTCGCCAAGACCACCTTCTCCTGCTTTGGCGAGCCGGCCTTTGCCCCGGCCCTCGCGCAAGCGCGTCGGATGCCCCGGGCTGCCACCTTGCCGCTGGAGGCCTTGGCCGAGGCTGGCACGAACCTGATCCTCTGCGGCATTGAGACGCACGTCTGCGTCCTGCAGACGGCGCTGGATGCCCTGGCCGCCGGATTTTCCCGGGTGATCGTCCCGGCGGATGCGGTCGCCGCCCGGCATGAAGCCGACCATGCGGCCGCCCTGTTGCTGATGGATCGCGAAGGGGGCTGGATCACCACCGCCGAGTCGCTGGTCTTCATGCTCCTGGGAGATGCCCGCCATCCCGCCTTCAAGCCGCTTTCCGCCCGGATCCGGCACCTGGAGTGAGGCATCGGCCCGAGGCCAATACGATTTATCCACGATCCGGCTTGCAAATCGCCGTGTCCGTCGTAATGTAGCGCCTCACTGATATGGGATCGGCCCAATCTGGCGAGAACGCCCGAGACCCGCAACTAGATGGCGTGTCCGGGAAAGTCGGAGGCCAAGCCCAAGTTCATTGTCCAAATCTATTTTCCCTTCGGGGCGTGGCTCAGCCTGGCTAGAGCGCTGCGTTCGGGACGCAGAAGTCGGAGGTTCAAATCCTCTCGCCCCGACCATTTTTTCGCGATGCATCACGTCTACCGTCTGTTCATCCCGGATGTCGGATTGCCAGGCGCCGAGTCAACCGGATGCCATCAATCCGGGTCCGCGGACCCCGGCAGATGTTACAAGAAACACGCCATTGGGCACTGGGTGAGCGGCGTGAACGAATGATCTTGATCAGGGCGAAGCCCCCCGCCCCTCCGATTCCTCAATGCGGGTTGTGGCGAGAACGCGCCGAGCCCCACCGCCAGGCGGCGCTGCACCCCCCAAAAAAAGGGCGGCCGAATGGCCGCCCGGGGAAATAAAACGAAGAGCAGGAAGCGCGCGGTCACTCCTGCTTCTTGAGGGACACGATCACCTGCTTGAGGTCGCCACGCCCGGCATCGATGCTGGAGCTGACAACATCCGGATTGTCCTGCAGGGTGACATGGATCACGCGCCGTTCACGGGGGCCCATTGGCGGCAAGGTAACGTCATCTCCCCAGCGCTTGACCTCCTTGGCGGCATCGAGGGCCTGTTGGCGCAACCGCTCCTCATCGAAACGGCCACGCTCCTGGCGTCCGCCCGCATCGCGCTGTTCACCGCGATCGCCGCCTCCGCGAC
>CAZBDL010000201.1:0-6711 GCA_964490525.1 uncultured Victivallales bacterium
AGTCAGGCAGCAGTTCTCCTTCCGCGAATCCGGCTTCTACACCCTGGTCGTGCGGGCGCGCGTCGGACCGGATGCCGCGCCCCGCATCCTGAGCTGTTCGCTGCAGTTGAGCGGGCAGCTCGCCGCCACCGAGACGCTGCGCTACTACGAGTGGCTGTTCCTGCAGTGAGGCGCGCGTGAGTTGAGCGATGGGGCCTGGGGGAACGGGCCGAGGACACCGGCGACGCGCGGTTCCGCCATGCGGCGGGGCCGCGCGTTTTTCGTTTCCGGCAGCCACCTGCCAACGGCGCCCCGTCCTGACAACAACGTACGGTCAGGTTCCGGGATGCTCCGAGTGAATCGCCTGCTTGGCCTCGGCAACGATCAGCGGTGCCTTCTCCTCGATGATCGAGCAGACCTTCTTCAGCACCTGGGGATCGTCCGAGGTCACCGGGGCGCCGCGCCGTTCGCCTTCCAGCCACGTCTCATCGCGGATGATCTTCTCGATGATCGGGATTTCCGCCTTGATGATCTCGGCCGCCTTGGCGTTGTTGTCCTTCTTCTCTTCCATGCCCTAGCCACCCTTCTGCGGCGCAAACACGATTTTCCGCCGACAACACACAAGTATATATCATTGGCGAATGAAAATCAATAGGGCACGGTTCCGTCGTCGGAATTTTAGCCGGCCTGGGCGACGCGGCAACGGATGGCGCCGGGGAAGCGGCGGGTCAGGGCCTGTGCCAGGCGATGGGCGTCGTCGGCCTGGGGCAGGAAGGCAAAGAGGGAGGGGCCGCTGCCGGTCATGCCGACGGCCTCGGCACCGAGGTCGGCCAAGGTTTGGCGGAGCAGGCGGAGGAGGGGAAACTTGGCGCAGGCGGCCGGGGCGAGGTCGTTGGCGAGGTTCGCACGGATGCGGGCCAAGTTCCTGCTCCGCAAGGCCGAGAGCAAGGGTGCGAGGGACGCCGGCGCGGGATCGGCTTGCCAGTGTGCGTACGCCCAGGCGGCGGAGATGGGAAATTGCGGGAAGACGAGGAGCACGGGCAAGGGGCGGCGCAGGGAAAAGGGCTCCAGCTTCTCACCGATGCCGGTGGCGATCTTGGGTGCCGGATCAAGAAAGAAGGGGACATCCGCCCCGAGCCCGGCGGCAAGGGCGAGGAGATCCGCGGCGGCGAGGACGGGATGAGCGGCATGGAGGAGACGCAGGACGGCGGCGGCATCGCTGCTGCCCCCGCCCAGGCCGGCGGCGACGGGAATCTCCTTGCGCACCCTGATGCGCCAGGCGGGCTCGATCCCGACCGCCCGGGCGAAGGCGGCGGCGGCGCGCCAGGCCAGGTTTCCCTCGCCGTCGGGCACGCCGGGGGCCCGGCAGGAAACGGTCAATCGGCCTTGGCGGGCCGGGGTGACGACAACCCGGTCGGCGAGGTCGCGCAACGGCAGGAAGACCGTCGAGATGTCGTGGTAGCCGTCCGCCCGCCGGCCCGTCACCCGCAGGTAGGGATTGATCTTCGCGGGGGTGTCCAGGTGCAGGTGCAGGGGAAAGGGCCGGGGGGAGCGGGTGGGAATGGTTGGCGCCAGGGTCACCGGGGAAACCTCGGCTAGCGGTAGGATTCGGTGAAGAACCCGTATTGGCGGTTGAAGGCGCGGATGTTCTCCTCGATGGCGATGCCTAGGCGCAGGGCCTCAAGGCCGGCGATGCCGCTGACCCGGGTGTCGGGGGGCGGCTCGCCGGCGAGGGCGTGGCGCGCGCAGGCCACGAAGTCGTCGAGCTCCTTCTCCAGAGCGTTGTGGTCGTTCACCGGGATGGGGGTGCGGACGACCTTGCCAGCGGCGGGATCCTTCTCGTACATCAGGCCGGCGCGCTCGCCATAGTCGAGGGAGACGTAGGAATCGGCATAGAAGATGCGGAACTTGCGCATCGGTCCGGGGGCGATGCGGCTGGCGGTGACGTTGGCGACGCAGCCATTGGCGAAGAGCAGGCGGGCATTGGCGACGTCCTCGGTGGCGCTGAGGGCGGGGAAGCCGTTGGCGTGGATCTCGGCGACAGGCTCGCCGACGAGGTGCTGGATGATCTCGAGGTCGTGGATCATCAGGTCGAGGATGACGCTGACCTCGGTGCCGCGGCGGTGCATGCCGGGCCGCTCGGGGGGGTAGGGGGCGAGCCGGTGGACCTCGATGAAGCGGATCTTCTCCTGCATCTTCTCGAAGAAGGACATGACCGGATTGTAGCGCTCGACATGGCCGATGGCCAGGACGGCACGGTGCTTACGGGCCAGGCGGACCATATCCTCGGCGTCGACGACGGTGGTGGCGATGGGCTTCTCGATGAGCAGGTGCTTGCCCTGGCGAAGCAGCGGCGCCGCGACCTGGTGATGGAGATCCGCCGGGACGGCGATGCTCAGGCCGTCGCAGGCGGCGGCCAGTTCCTCGACCGTGGCGAAGGCCGTCGCCCCGTGCAGGGCGGCGACTTCGGCGGCGACCGCCGGATTGGCGTCATGGACGCCGACCAGGGTAGCCCCCGGATTCGCGGCATGGAGCCGGGCATGGTGCTTGCCGAGGGCACCGACCCCGACCACGCCAACCTTCAGGACGGGAAGCGAACTGGACATGGGAAACCCCTTGTGGAGGATGGGTTGCAGTGACGGCTTACGGTAGCCGCCGGGCGGGAAAAAGCCAGTCCGCTGGGCAGGCGGAAAAACTCGGCTATAGTACGCGAACCGAAGTGGAGACCCGTTTCCCATGAAGCATGCGTATGACTGGCGGGCCCGGCGCGAGCGCCCCGCCTTCCTGGCCTTGGCCGACGGCACGATCCATCACGGCTGGAGCTTCGGCGCCCCCGTCGACCGCGAAGGTGAGGTCGTCTTCAACACCGGCATGACCGGCTACCAGGAGATCCTCACCGACCCGTCATATGCCGGCCAGTTCGTCACCATGACTTATCCGGAGATCGGCAACACCGGCATCAATCCGGCGGACATGGAATCGGCCAAGGCCCATCTCAACGGTTTCATTGTGCATGACGCCAACGTGCCGGAGAACTGGCGGTCGACCGAGACCCTGGGCGCATTCCTGGCACGTCAGGGCATCCCGGCGATCGCCGGCATCGACACCCGCGCCCTGACCACCACCTTGCGCACCGTCGGCACGCTCAAGGGCTTCCTCGGCATGTCCGGCCAGGTCTCGCCGGAGGAGGGGATCGCCCGCGCCCGAGCCTGGGAGGGGCTGGACAACCAGGACTACGCCTCGCGGGTCTCCTGCGAGAGGTCCTACCGCTGGGACGAGGACGGGCGGCTGACGGCGTCCTGGGGCGTCGCCGATGCCCTGCCCCCGGCGGAATACAAGGTCGTCGCCTACGACTTTGGAATCAAGTGGAACATCCTGCGCAACTTGCGGTTGCAGGGGATGGACGTGACGGTGGTGCCGGCCAAGACCCCGGCGGCGGCGGTGCTGAAGATGAAGCCGGACGGGGTGTTCCTGTCCAACGGCCCGGCCGATCCGCTGGCGGTGTCGTATGCCATCGAGGCCTCGCGCGAACTGCTCGGCAAGGTGCCGCTGATGGGCATTTGCCTGGGGCATCAGATCCTCGGCCTGGCCTGCGGCTTCGACCGCTTCCGACTGAAATTCGGCCATCACGGCTGCAACCACCCGGTGCAGCGGCTGGAGACCGGTGCGGTCGAGATCACCTCGCAGAACCACAACTTCGGGGTCGATCCGGCCACCCGCCCGGACAATGTCGAGATCACCCACATCAACCTCAATGACAATACCGTCGAGGGCCTCCGGCACAGGCATGAGCCGATGTTCGCGGTGCAATACCATCCGGAAGCAGCTCCCGGTCCGCATGACCCCCACTACCTCTTCGACCAGTTCAAGGCGATGATGGGACGATAGCGGAACGCTCAACGCTCAATACTCAACGGGCAATGTCCAATGGGCACGTTCAACCGAGGAGACGACGATGGCGGCCGTAAAGCTCTACAACGGTGACGGCGACAAGAAGGCGCAGGAGATCCAGGCGAACCTGAAACAGGCCTTTGGCGGGAAGCTGCCGGAGGTGTTCCAGGCGATGGGGCGCAACGGCGAATTCCTCGACGCGCTGCTGAAGCTGGATGCGGCGGCCGGCAAGGGCCTCGACGCGAAGACCAAGGAGCTGATCTGCATCGCGGTCAGCGCGGTGAACGGCTGCGGCTACTGCCTCGACGCCCACCGCTTCCTTGGCCTCAAGGCCGGCCTTTCCGAGGAGGAGATCACGGCGGCGATCGAGGTCGCGGCGACGATGAGCGCCTTCAACAAGTTCAATGCCGCCCTCGGCATGAACCACGACATCAAGGCCTAGCCTGGATTATTCATAAAAAATGCCAGGCCTAGGCCTTGGGCTTGGCGGCGATGCCGACGACGACGCAGCCGGTGAGCAGGTCGTGGATGGCGCGCTGACGCGGCAGGATCAGGCAGAGCGGAGTGAGCACCCCGAGCACGAACATCGCCAGCGCAAAGCTGTACGCCCGCAGCGGATAGGCCTCCTCCAGGTCGTCCGGCTCCTCACCCCGCTTGGCCAGCATGATGCCCCAGAACCACATCCCTGCCGTCTGCGCATAAGTTCCGAGGGCCACGCCATAGTAGAGCAGGACGCAAAGGACATAGGCGCTGGCAAGGAACTGGAAGGCGGGATTCGGCCCGTAGCCCGCCTTCACGGCGAGCCAAAAGACGATGGCGAATCCCCCCGCCAGCGCCGTCAGCACGACCCCGTCGGCAAGGAAGGCGAGCAGCCGCAGGACGGCCGACGCCGGTTGCGGCACATAGGCATGGCGGAAGGCCGTGTTCTTCGGTTTGGGCTCGCGCTTGCCCCCGCTGGCATGGAAAAGCAGGTCGCGAAGCCGGTCGAGGATACCCGCCTCCTCGAAGCGCTTCTCGCCGAGCACGGCGAACGCATCCTGCAGGAATTCAAGCTTGTCCGCCCGCCCCCACTTGTTCTTCAGCAGGGCATTGCGCACCTGGGTGTGTGGCAGGACGCGCCCGCTCTCGACCCACTTGCGCAGGGTCTCGGCGTCGATCGGACCGTATTCCTTCGCGTCCTCGCCCAGGATCACATACTTCATGGCCCGCTTCCTTGTCCTTGCCGCCCAACCCCCTACCATACCCGATGCCAACCCCGGATGCAAGCTGCGGCGAAACGCCCAGCGCGGGTCCAACCACCGACCGGAAATGAATGGCACCCGGGAGAGGAATTGAACCTCCGACCAACGGTTTAGGAAACCGCTGCTCTATCCGCTGAGCTACCCGGGCGCGGGGAAAGGGAAATGAGATGAAAGATACTATAGGCGGCGGGAGGGATGAGGGCAAGGCAATGGGTGGCCACTCAGTATTGCAGGTAAGTCCAGGACATTTCTGGTGGGCCGTCCGCCGCAAGGTGGACGGCCCACCTCTGTTTGTGGCGGGGGAACGGACACAACGGACGAACCGGGCCAGGCAGGCGAAATCCCGCAGACGTGGCCGGTAGCACAAAATCCGGTGCCAGGATAAGCAACTACCTCTACATTAAAGATCTACACTTAATTAATGTGTTTTCGGCTGTGGCCCACTGAATTCACCATGGGCTTCGTCAATTGCCGGTTATTGATTATAAATAGTTGTTCATAAGGCATTAGCGTATCATGGCACCAGATTTATTCTTGTCTTCATGCCGTGCCGTGCCGGGGCGATGCGGGATCTTGCAGAGAGGGTGGGGGGTGCTATCGTAGGGCCTTCGGGCGAGCGATGAATCGACGTCACGGGGTGTGCAATGCTGGGCGAGGGCTGGCAGAGGGAGACGGGTGAGGCACTGAGGGCAATCCGTGCGGCAGGCCTGGAGAAGGTCGAGCGTCCGCTGGACGGTCCGCAGGGCACGCACATCCGGCTGTCGGGAGCGGACGGCGGCGAGGCGCTGAACTTCTGCGCGAACAACTATCTTGGCCTGGCCAATCATCCGGAGGTCGTCGCCGCGGCCCATGCGGCGCTGGACCGCTGGGGCTTCGGGCTGGCCTCAGTGCGCTTCATCTGCGGGACGCAGGAGCTGCACCGCGAGCTGGAGGAGGCGGTGCGCGACTTCCTGGGGATGGAGGACGCGATCCTCTTTGGTTCGTGCTTCGACGCGAACGGGGGTCTGTTCGAGGCGCTGCTCGGGGAGGAGGACGCGGTGATCAGCGACACGCTGAACCATGCCAGCATCATCGACGGCATCCGTCTCTGCAAGGCGCGGCGCCTGCGCTATCCGGGGTGCGACATGGCCGGGCTGGAGGGGTGCCTGCGCGAGGCGCGTGACGCCCGGCGGCGGCTGATTGCGACCGACGGCGTCTTCTCGATGGACGGGACGATCGCGCCGCTGGCGGTGATCTGCGACCTGGCCGAGGCGCACGATGCGCTGGTGATGGTTGACGACTCGCATGCGGTCGGCTTCCTGGGCGAGGGCGGTCGCGGCACGCACGAGTACCGCGACGTCATGGGCCGGGTGGACCTGCTCACCGGGACCTTTGGCAAGGCCCTGGGGGGAGCGGGCGGGGGCTATGTGGCGGGGCGCGGGGAGCTGATCGCCCTGCTGCGCCAGCGGGCCCGTCCCTATCTCTTCTCGAACTCCCTGGCGCCGCCGGTAGCGGCGGCCTCCCTGAAGGCGCTGGAGCTGGCGCGCACGCGTCCGGGCCTGCGCCGCCGGCTTTGGGAAAACACCGCCCGCTTCCGGGCGGGCATGGCGGCGGCGGGCTT
>CAZBDL010000202.1:0-6667 GCA_964490525.1 uncultured Victivallales bacterium
GGCGAACCTCTGTCTCCCGAAGAACCAAGCCAACCTGAAGGAGGGCACGACGATGAAGGGAAGGCCATCACGCGCGAATTTCGCGGGCCTGCTGGCGGCGGCGCTGCTGCCGATGCTCGGGACGAATGCCCTGGCGCAGCATGTGCTGCCGCCGCTGCCCTATGCCGAGGACGCCCTGGAGCCGCACATCGGGGCCAAGACCTTGGCGCTCCACTACGGCAAGCACCACCAGGGGTATCTTGACAACCTGGTGCGGCTCACCGCCGAGACGCCATTGGCGACGATGCCGCTGGCGGAGGTGGTGAAGGCGACCACCGGCGATCCCGCCCAGGTCCTGGTCTTCAACAACGCCGCCCAGGTGTGGAACCACACCTTCTTCTGGCAGAGCATGAAGCCGGGCGGGGGCGGGCGTCCGGAGGGCCGCCTGCTGGCCATGATCGAGCGCGACTTCGGCAGCTACGAGGCGTTCGCCGAGGCCTTCCTGGTCGTCGGCATGACCCAGTTCGGCAGCGGTTGGGCCTGGCTGGTGCTCGACGGCG
The DNA here is from genome assembly GCA_964490525.1 of uncultured Victivallales bacterium. Taxonomy (GTDB): domain Bacteria; phylum Verrucomicrobiota; class Lentisphaeria; order Victivallales; family CAZBDL01; genus CAZBDL01. Next base: position 540 of record CAZBDL010000202.1, read on the forward strand.
ACACCCTGCGCGTGGCCAAGACCGGCAACGCCGACACCCCCCTGGCCCACGGCCAGATCCCGCTGCTCACCTGCGACGTCTGGGAGCACGCCTACTACCTCGACTACCAGAACCGCCGCCGCGACTTCGTCCTCGTCTTCCTCGAGCACCTCGTCAACTGGGAGTTCGCCGCCGCCCAGCTGCCCCCCGCCGCGCCGAATGCGGAGGAGTAGCGCGATGGACGCGAAGCCCCGCCTCGGCATCAGCGCCTGCCTCCTCGGCGAGAAGGTGCGCTACGACGGCCAGCACAAGCTCGACCATTTCCTGTGCGACATGCTCGGGCAGTTCGTCGCCTGGCATCCCGTCTGTCCGGAAGTGGGCTGCGGCCTGCCGGTGCCGCGCGAGTCGATGCACCTGGAGGGCACCCCGGCGGCGCCGCGGCTGGTCACCACCCGCACCCGGCGCGACCTCACCGGCCAGATGCAGGCGTGGATCGACGGCATCCTGCCCGAGCTGGCGGCGGCCGATCTGCGCGGCTTCGTCTTCAAGAGCAAGTCGCCGAGCTCGGGCATGCGCGACATCAAGATCTACACCGCCGAGGGCATGCCGTCGGCCAAGGGCGCGGGCATCTTCGCCAAGGCCTTCATGGCGCGCTTCCCGCTGCTGCCGGTCGAGGACGAGGGCCGCCTCAACGACCCGCGCCTGCGCGAGAATTTCATCGAACGCGTCTTCGTCTATGACCGCTGGCGGCGCTACGAGGCCGACGACGGCTCCCTGGCGGGACTCGTCGACTTCCACACCCGCCACAAGCTCCTGGTCATGAGCCACAGCCCGGCGGCCGTCACCGAGCTGGGCCGGATCGTCGCCGGGGCCAAGCGGCGCGCCCCCGCCACGGTCCGCGGCGAGTACCTGGCGCGCCTCATGCCGGCGCTCGCCCTCCAGGCCACCATCCGCAAGCACACCAACGTCCTGCATCACATCATGGGCTATTTCAAGCGGGAGCTGGCGGCGGACGAGAAGGCCGAGCTGCTCGAGGTCATCGCCGCCTACCATGACGACCAGGTTCCCCTCGTCGTGCCGGTCACCCTGCTGCGCCACCATGTCCGCAAATACGGCCAGCCCTACCTGCGCGACCAAATCTACCTCTCCCCTTGCCCGGCCGAGCTGAAGCTCCGCAACCACGTGTGAGGGAACGACATCAACCCCGGCCCGGCAGCGGGCCGACACCATGGAGGCGATCATGCGCTTGGCCAGCTGGGGGGCCGCCCGCGAAGTCACCGGCTCGAACCACATGCTGGAGGTGGCCGACGGCATCCGCCTGCTCGTCGACTGCGGCATGTTCCAGGGGCGCCGGCATGAGGCCGAGGCCAAGAACCGGGAGTTCCCCTACGATCCGGCCAGCATTGCCGGGGTCGTCCTGACCCATGGCCACTGCGACCATTCCTGCCGCCTGCCCCTGCTGGTGGCGCGCGGCTTCACCGGCAACATCCATGCCACGCCCGCGACCCGGGACATCGCCGGCCTGATCATGGCCGACACCGCCCACATCCAGGTCAAGGACGCGGAGTGGCTGCGCAAGAAGAACCCCGGCCATCCCTTCGAACCGCTCTTCGGGCCAGAGGAGGTGCTGACCACCCTCGACCACTTCGTCACCGTCAGCTACGGACGCGACTTCGACCTGCCCGGCGGCTGCCGCGGCCGCTTCGTCGACGCCGGCCACATCCTCGGCTCCGCCCTCGCCTGCATCGAGGCGCCGGACGGCACCCGCATCGGCTTCACCGGCGACCTCGGGCGCAAGGGCCTGCCGATCATCCGCTGCCCCCAGCGGCTGCCCGACCTCGACTACCTGGTCTGCGAGGCGACCTACGGCAACCGCCTGCACGACCCGGTCGAGGACGCCCGGCGCGAGCTGGCCGAGGTCATCCGCGACACCGTCCGCCGCGGCGGCAAGATCATCATCCCCGCCTTCGCCGTCGAGCGCACCCAGGAGGTCGTCTACTACCTCCAGCAGCTCATCGCCGACGGCGAGATCGCCCCCATCGACGTCTTCGTCGACAGCCCCATGGCCTGCAACGCCACCAGCATCTTCCGCGTCCACCAGGAATGCTTCGAGGACGACCTGCGCGAGGACTACATCGCGCGCCGTGTCGACCCCTTCGGATTCGAGCAGCTCCGCTATACGCGCACGGTCGCCGAATCGATGGCGATCAACCAGCGCCGTGAGCCCTGCGTCATCATCTCCTCCAGCGGCATGTGCGAGGCAGGGCGCATCCTCCACCACCTCAAGAACAACATCGAGAACCCGGCCAACACCATCCTCATCGTCGGCTACATGGCCGCAAACACGCTCGGGCGCCGCATCGCCGACCGCGAGCCGCAGGTCCGCATCTTCGGCAAGCCCTACGCGCTGAAGGCGCGGGTCAAGATCCTCAACACCTTCTCCGCCCATGCCGACTACCGCGACCTTCGCGAGTATGTCACCCAGTTCGACCTCGCACGCCTGCGCAAGGTCTTCCTGGTCCACGGCGAGTCCGAGGCCATGGAGCATCTCCGCGACAAGCTCCTTGCCGCCGGGGTCCGGGCCGTCGAACCCGCCGAGCCCGGCGCCTGGAACGACCTGGGCTGAGGCCGCCTGGCACGGACGCATCGGGCGCGTTCCCGGGCTGCGGGTGGCGGAACACGACACGCCAATGCGGAGATGGTGTTCCCGGGCCGGGGGCGCGCCCCCGGACGCGTTCCTCCCCTCGGGCGTCAGCGCGTCAGCACCTCGACCACCGCGACCCGGTGGAAGCGCCACTCGCCAGCGACGGTGCGAAGTTCGCAATCCAGCTCGCGGGTCTCGTCGACGGCCTGGCCGTTGCGGTGCGTCGCTTGCAGGCGGGCCGTTGCGGCGACGATCGCCACGCCGGGCTCGGGAAAGCTCACCGCCAGGTCCGGGAAGGACAGCGCAATCGTGCCGAGCTGCGACCGGCCACGCACCAGTTGCGCGGTCAGCTGCTCCGGCGTGAACACCCCGGTCAACGCCTGCTCCCCGAACTCCATGTCGCATTCCGGCGCGAACAGCCGCGTGAACACCTCGGTCTTCATTACCAGCGACAGATTGCCCTCGCCCGGGGCCTTCGCGACGCATTCCGCCAGGCGGCGGAACTGACGGCGCACCCGGGCCGAGTCGTTGCCCCGCCAGAGCAGCAGCCCGACGCCCGCCGCCACCGCCAGGACCAGCAGGACCAGCCATGTCCATCGTCTCACTGCCTGTCTCTCCCTGCGGGTTAGGCTTGGGTGCGAAAACGTTCAACTCCCAACGCTCAACACACAACGTCCAACGGATGCCCGGGGACGCCTGGACATTGGGCGTTGATCACAGCCGCCCGTGGCGGAGGATGGACCAGATGAGCAGGAGGCTCATGAGCATGGCGACGAGGAAGGCGCCCATGCCGATGACCGGGATGCCGTGGAAGCGGGGGGCGAGGTCGGCATGGATGATCAGGGAGGAGCCGATGAGCATGGAGGCGGTGATGATCGCGAAGCTGATGCGGTTGCTGATCTGCTGATGGGTCTGCAGCATCGGCTCGAGGCCGCGGTGCTCGAACTGGATGCGGAAGCTCCGCCGCTTGAACTGCCGGAGCAGTTCGCGCACCTCCTCCGGCAGCTCGGCGGCGAGCCGCCCGTAGTCTCCCGCCGCCCGGTACAGCTCCTGGAGAAAGCTCCACGGCCCCATCTCCCGGATCAGGCGCTGCCGCACCAGCCCGGCCAGGTGCTCCATCGGGCGGAACTCCGGACGGATCCGGCGCACGGTCCCCTCCAGCGTCGTCATCGCCTTGATCAGCAGGTAGATGTCAATGGGGATGGCCAGGCGGTTGCCGATGACGATGCGCAGGACGTCGTTGAAGAAGGCGTCGATGCGGACATCCTGCAGGGGCAGGGCCGCATAGGTGTCGACCAGCCGGTAGACCTCGCCCTCGAAGCGGGCGAACTGCTCCAGCTCGCCGCTGCCGCAAAGGCGGACGATGGCGCGGGCAACGTCGCGGCTGCGCCCCTGGACGGTGGCGGCGACCAGCTCGTTGAACAGGTCGCGCTCGCCCGGGGTCAGGGTGCCCATCAGCCCGAAGTCGACGAAGCAGATGACGTTGTCCGGCAAGACCAGGATGTTCGCCGGGTGGGGATCGGCATGGAAGTAGCCGGCGTCGAAGATCTGCGCGAAGACCAGGCCGGTGAGGTTGCCGAGCACCTTGTCGGCATCGAGCCCGGGATCCGTGGCGATGCGCTTCAGCGGCGTGCCCGCGACATACTCCATGGTCAGGATGCGCCGTCCGCAGTGGCTGCGGTGGATCGTGGGCACATACACCCGGCGATCCTTGCGGACCTTGGCGCGGAAGCGCTCGATGTTGGCCAGCTCGCGGTAGAAGTCCAGCTCGTGGGCGACCTCCTCGCGGAACTCGGCGATGATCCGTACCGGGTCGATGGCGCGCAGCTCGGACATGAACCCCGCCAGCATCCCGGCAAGCTGGGTCATGATCTCGAGGTCGGCCTCGATGATGCCGCTGATCCCGGGACGCTGGACCTTGACGGCGACCGGCTCCCCGGACTTCAGGCGGGCACGGTGGACCTGGGCGATCGAGGCCGACGAGAAGGGGATCGCCTCGAAATCGGTGAAGAGGTCGGCGATCTCGCCGCCCAGTTCGCGGCGGACGGTCTCGGCGACCTCCGCAAAGGGAGTCGGCGGAACATTGTCGAGCAGGTGCTCCAGCTCGCGGCTCAGGGCCGCCGGGATCAGGTCGGGCCGGTTGCTGAGGAACTGTCCGAGCTTGATGAAGGCGGGCCCCAGCTCCTCGAGGGCATGGCGCACGCGCTGCCAGCGGGTCTCCGGAACATCCTCGGGCAGGTCCCCGAGCAGGCGCCGGTGCAGGCCCCATGAACGCAACCGCTCGTTGTGCGCGACGAAGTCGTGGAAGCCATGCCGGGCGAGCACCGACGCAATCCGCCGGTAGCGGCCAATGCGGCGCAGCCGCCCCCGCATCCGCAGGGGATCCGGGAAGCCGATGCCGGATGGATGAAAGCGCGAGGTCACAGGCAGATCCCAGGTTGACGCCAAACGGCACCAGGACAAGCACGTCATCGGGGCGAAGCCGCAGCCCAGCACTGCCTTCCGCCACGGGCGACCGGCTTTATGGCGAAGCCTTGATTCCTCATGCCTGTCCAGATGCCATTCGGGGAGCGACAGCTATGCCTTGGCGCTGCCGCCGTCGATCTTGGCGGCCAGCCGGTCGACCGCCTCGCGAAGCTCGCGCACCTGCGCCTCGAGAACAGCGGCGTTGCGGTTGCAGGGCAGGTCGATCTTGCCCAACGCCTTCTCGACCAGCTCCTTGACCTTGCCCTCGATGTTCTGCTTGTTCTCCTCGGCCGCCGCCAGCAGCTCCTTCACCAGCCGCTCGCCCTCGGCCTCCGGAATCTTGCTCTCCTCCGCCAGCTTCTTGCCCAGCTCGCGGATCTTCTCCTGGGTCATCGACGCGAGGCCCAGCCCGATCATCAGGTTCTTGCGCAGCAGGTCGACCATGGTCCATTCCTCCCGATTGATGGCTTGTGATGGCTTGCGTTCCCCAAACAGTATAGCATGTCCTCGCCATCAAGGCCAGCGATCACGCTCCGTCTTCCGTACCGGCTTGAGCATCCGCACCCGAGGCGCAGCATGGGGACATGCCACCTTTCAGCCGGTCGGTCTGCCCCTCAGCGGGAGAGCCGTGGCAGGTCGGTCCAGGCGCGGCGTTCCCAGGAGGCAAGGGCGGTCTCGGCGAGCTGGACGCCCTTGGCCCCGGCCAGCAGGCTCCACGGGAAGGGCTCGTCCTTCACCAGATGGCGCAGGAACAGCTCCCACTGGATCTTGAAGGCATTGTCGTACTCGCCGGCGTCCGGCATCTCCATCCAGTTCTCGAAAAAGCGGACGGGCTGGTCGACATCGGGGTTCCAGACCGGCTTCGGCGTGGCGGCGGCCGGCTGGATCCAGCAGCGGCGCAGCCCGGCCACCGCCGAGCCGTGGGTGCCGTCGACCTGCATCGTGAAGAGGTCGTCCCGCCGCACCCGCACGCACCAGGACGAATTGAACTGGGCGATGATGCCGCCCTCCAGCTCGAACATGGCGTAGGCGGCGTCGT